>NZ_FMBM01000002.1:2222500-2363103 GCF_900094735.1 Saliniramus fredricksonii | reverse complement strand
GGCATCGAGGCTTTTCGACCGCCGGGCCCATTTCGGCAGGATGCTTGAGGTGAAGCGGACCTTCTTCTCCGCGGGCATATGGTGGCCCGGTCGCGGGACTTTCGGGCGGCGCACGTCGAGCGGACCGATGCCGGTCTGAAATGCTGCGCTGTGGCCCATAACCATGCCGGACGATCCGTTGCCGGCCATCCGGCAAAGCCTCCTCGGCATATTGCTCCACAAAGGTATCGGCTTCGGCCCGAAGTGCCGCCGCAAGCATCCTGCGGGCGCCGTCACGGGCAATTTCTGTCAGAGGATCCGCAACAGATCCGGGCTGGTACAGCGGGGTAATCGTGATATCATCTTTCATAGGCGTATCGTTCCTTTTGGAAGTTCTGGCAGGCTTCAGCACCCGCCACGATACGCCACCTCCTCAAACTGCGTCACCCAGATTCGCGTATAGCTCCGCGCTCACCGTTTCAGGAGTGTTCGATTGTGGATCAACGCGAGGAGTTTGGTCGTGTCGCGAAGGTGGTGGGAAATTTGAAGGCGGCGTAATCTCCCGGGTGATTCAACCCACCCAACCGGCGGCAGCAACCGCCAGGAGATCACGCCATGGACCAGACTACAGACACGACCACGCCAGCGCTACTGTGCAGCGACGTCGGCTACGATCCCATCGAGGATCGGCTTCGGCAGAACATCCGCGCTACGATCGAGGCGCTGTTCGAGGAAGAGCTCGCGGCCGTCATCGGGCGCTGCCGCTATGACCGCGGCGGCGGCTTGAAGAAGGGCTATCGGCACGGCCATCGCGACCGCCAGCTCGTCGGCACCTTCGGAACCGAAACGGTCAGCGTGCCGCGCGCGCGGATCGAGAACGAAGAGGGCAAGATCACGGAATGGCGATCACGGGCGCTGCCGCGTTATCAGCGTCTGACGAAGAAGGCCGAGGCCCTGATCGCCCGGTCTATCTGGCCGGCACGAACACGCGGCGGGTCAAGCGCGCGCTGTTCGGCCTGTTTCAGGGGCGGTCGGCAAGGATGTCGTCAGCCGGGCCTGGCGCAAGGTGAAGGTCGACTGGGACGCGTGGTGCGCACGCAGCCTCGCCGATGAGGACATCGTCCGTCTGATCCTGGACGGCACCGTCATCAAGACCCGTCTGGACCGCAAGGCCACGAACATCTCGGTGCTGGCGGCAATCGGCGTGCGCCGCGACGGGCAGAAGGTGTTGCTCGCCATCAAGAACACGGGCGGCGAAAGCAAGGCGGCATAGGGCGGGTTCCTCGGGCGGGTTCCTCGCCGATCTCGATGCGCGTGGCCTGAAGCGACCGGACTTCGTCATTGTCGATGGCGCTCCCGGGCTGGAAGCCGCCCTCATTGCGCTCTGGGGCGAAGAGCTGCCGATCCAGCGGTGCACGGTGCACAAGCACCGCAACCTTCTCGGCCATGCCCCGAAGCGCATGCACGACGAGCTGACCGAGGACTACCCGCGACATGATCTACGCCGACACCGCTGCCGAGATCGAAATCCGGCGCAAGGCGTTCCTGCGCAAATGGCGCCTGAAATGCCGTGCGATCACCGACAGCCTCGAGGAAGCCGGGGATAGGCTCTTTGCCTTCACCTGCCTCGATCCGTCCCAGTGGAAGTCGGCACGAACGACAAACGCGATCGAGCGGCTCAACGAGGAATTCCGCCGCCGGATCAAGACGCAGACCGTGCTGCCCTGCGCCGAAAACCGTGCCGATGCTGCTCTGGGCACTGCTCGCCTCCGGTCAGATCCAGCTGCGCAAGGTCGATGGATGGGAGACGCTTTCTCACCGATCGAACCGATTCAAGCTTGCCCTCGCCGCCTGAGAAGCGGAACCTTCACATGCCCGGAACACATCGCCAGGGAATTTCCACCAGATATAAGACACGACCTTCCTCGGCGCGCATATCGAGAGATTGTGCGAAGAGCTTGCTGAAGAGCAGGCGCTCGTCATGGCTGTTCGCATCCTGCCGAGCAACCGTCTGCCGTTGCGATTCGGTATCGCTTTTTGAGATATCGCGAGGCGTTTTGTCGGGTAGCGTCCAAGGAGCTGGTGTAATTTCAGTGCCGTCAACGGTGTGATCCTGGGTGGCCATCGAGGTGTATGGTCGAGGTGGAGTTTGCTGACTTCAACCCCGGACCACATGGAGACCCCGATGACCAAGACGAACATGGACCTGTCCGAACTTCTGGCCAAGCACGATCAGGGAGACTTTCTGCGCAGCGTTGCCGAGGCCGTCCTGCAGCTGATCATGGAGGCGGATGTTGAAGGCCTGATCGGCGCTGGCAAGCACGAGCGCAGCGGCGAACGCACAACGTGGCGTAACGGGTATCGAGAGCGCGCTCTCGATACCCGTCTGGGCACGCTGAACCTGCGGGTTCCCAAGCTGCGTCAAGGCAGTTACTTCCCGGGCTTTTCTCGAAGCGCGCAAGACCTCGGAACAGGCGCTGGTGGCCGTCATCCAGGAGGCGTGGATCAGTGGTGTCTCGACCCGTCGCGTCGATGAGCTGGTGCAGGCCATGGGGCTGAGCGGCATTTCGAAGAGCACGGTGTCGAAGCTGTGCAAGGACATCGACGAACGTGTCGGCGAGTTCCTGAACCGCCCGCTCACCGGCGAATGGCCCTATCTCTGGCTCGACGCCACCTATCTGAAGGTGCGCCAGGGCGGACGGATCGTACCAGTCGCCGCAATAATCGCCGTGGCCGCCAACACCGAGGGACGCCGTGAGATCATCGGCCTCGGTATCGGCCCGTCCGAGGCCGAGACATTCTGGACCGAGTTCCTTCGATCCCTGCGCGTTCGCGGCCTGGGGGGCGTCAGACTGGTCATCAGCGACGCGCATACAGGCCTCAAAGCCGCCATCGCCCGGGTCTTCGAAGCAACCTGGCAACGCTGTCGCGTCCACTGGATGCGCAACGCCCTGGCCCATGTCTCGCGTGGTCAGCATACTGTCGTCGCCGCTGCCATCCGACAGGCCTTCGATCAACCCGACCGCACCCATGCCGGCGAAACCTGGCGCAAGGTCGCAGAGCAACTGCGCCCGCGCTGGCCAAAACTGGCCGATCTCATGGATGCCAGCGAGCACGACGTGCTGGCCTACATGTCATTCCCGCGCCAGCATCGCACCAAACTGCACAGCACGAACCCAATTGAACGTCTGAACAAGGAGGTCAAGCGACGCGCCGACGTCGTCGGGATCTTCCCCAATGAAGCATCCATCATGCGTTTGATCGGCGCCGTGCTCTTCGAGCAGAATGACGAATGGCAGACATCAAGCCGCTACATGATGGTCGAGGCATTCGCACAGATCGACAAGGAAGAGATCGATCCCATCCTCAGCATAACCACAAAAGCCGCCTGATCATGACCTCAGGCCATCCAGAAAATTACACCAGCTTGACGGACGCGACCTTTTGTCGGAAACAGAACACAGATTGTCCGAATGCGTGGTGCCCGTAGCACTTTGCGGAACAATGGCATGTCCGAGCATATGTGCAGGGTCAGCGATGTCGGACGAACGCAAGCCGGGTGTCTCACCGTCTCTTGCAAGCCCGAGCGCAGCACGGACACCTTGTGCCCGCGCGTACCACTCATGTATCGGCAATGCCCTCCAACCTGAGCCAAGACCGTGGCGGCACGCGATCGCAATGGCGGTATCAAGGTAATGCAGGGCGAGTGCAAGATTGAGACGGCGGCCTGCTACACCAAGCACAAGCTGATCATCTGGAACAGGCAGATTCGCAGCGTCAAAGCGCTCCTTGACGAAAACGTCATCGTAAAGAGAGCGGCCTTGGTCATGTGCCACAAGAAGTTCTCGGGCCCTCTCTAAATGAATGAGCGCCTGATTCCACGCAGACATGCCCGTCACCCGCCCACGCAGACATGTGTCGTGACGCTTCGGCATCATGCGTCCCTCGCCCCGACGGACAGCCCGGCGCAAGAGCGCGCCGTCCGGCTCGCAGAAGGGTCGGCGTGAGCGGCTGTTGCACGGCGATTTGTGCCGGTGGACAACATTAATCGAGACCCTTGAGATGGTGCTGAGCCCGGAGCCCGGAGCCCGGAGCCTCAAGTGTCTGATTTAATTGTTTTTATCCGAAAAAACTGGCTGGGGGACCTGGATTCGAACCAGGACTAGCGGAGTCAGAGTCCGCGGTTCTACCGTTAAACTATCCCCCAGCATTCGCGGCGAACCATCCGCGAGGGGCGATGCGACGCAGCGCCGCCGATCGATGGCGCGTATTTAGCGAGCGCAGAGCGGCTTGTCCAGTCCCTTCACGCAGCGAAATCCGGCTTTCATTGCGCCGTCCAGCCGCCATCGACCAGGAGCGAGGTGCCCGTGACGAGGCGCGAGGCGTCGCTGGCGAGAAAAACCACCGCGCCCATCAGGTCCTCGGCCTCGCCGACACGACCGAGTGCGATCTTCGACACGACGCTCTGCTCGAATGCGGGATCGGCCAGCATGCCCGCCGTCATCGGTGTGCGGATGAAGGTCGGGCACAGTGTGTTGACGCGGATACCCTCCTTGCCGACCTCCCAGGCAAGCGCCTTGGTGAAGCCCTCCATGGCGTGTTTCGTGGCGCAATAAACCGTGCGATTCGCACCGCCGACATGCCCCATCTGCGAGGACATGTTGATGATCGACCCGCCCTTGCCGGCGGTGATCATGCCTTTCACCACCGCCCGCATCAGGAAATAGGCCGCGCGCACGTTCAGATCGGTTACCGCGTCGTAATCGGCGGGTGTCATCTCGGTGAGCGGCGCAGGGCGGTTCATGCCGGCATTGTTGACGAGGATGTCATAAGGGCCGTTTTCTGCAACGAAGGCGGCGCTCGCATCGATATCGGTGACGTCGAGCGCATGGGCGCGGGCCGCAAAGCCCTCCTTGCCGAGCGCCTCGGCGAGGGCGGTGATCTCGTCGCCGCTGCGTGCCACGAGATCGACGGATGCGCCCGCCTGGGCCAGCGCACAGGCGGCGGCGAGGCCGATGCCGCGTCCGGCGCCGGTCACGAGGGCACGTCTTCCATCGAGGGAGAAGGAGGGGGTGCGCGGCAGCGGTTCCATGACGAGGCTCCTTGCGAAAAGCGGCGCTGACGGCGTCAGCGGATATACTGGTCGATATAATCGGCCCCGAGACCGTTTTGCGCATAAAAGGCGCGGCATTTGTCGAGCCGGGTGAAGACGTCGTCATAGCCCGTGACATTGCCGTCGGGATCGACATAGATCATCGCGCCGTTGACCTGAAACAGCGTGATCATTTCCTCGACATGCGGATCGACCACGAGCGTATGGGTCTCGCCCGGCGCCTCATAGACATAGCCGCCCTCGCGCGCCACCCAGTCATGCTCCAGATAGCGCCATTCGCCGCGCAGCACGAAACCGTGCACGGGCTGGGGATGGCGATGACGCGAGAGCACGCCGGATTTGCGCACGCGCAGAAGGTTCATCCAGTAGCCGCGCGTGACGCTCAGGCAGAGCGGGCGGAACCAGACATTCTCCTCCACCGGCACCCAGACGCGCTCATCCGTGGGGATGGCGTCGGGGACGATCAGCTCCGGGGGAGATTCGGCAGGCTGAGGGTGGCGGTAGGGGGTCCATTTGTCGTTCATGGTGTTTCCTCCAAATCGTTCAGACGCTCGCATAACCGCCATCCACCGGCAGGATCGTGCCGGTGATGAAGCCGGCGGCGGGTGAGGCGAGAAAGAGCGCGGCTGCGGCGATCTCCTCCGGCGTTCCGAAACGGTCCATCGGCGTGCGCGCGAGGATCGGACCGGCGCGGGCGGGATCGTCCTGCAGGGCCTGTGTCAGGGGCGTGGCAATCCAGCCGGGTGCGAGCGCATTGACGCGCACGCCCTGCGGCGCCCAGGCGGCGGCGAGGCTGCGGGTGAGCTGCGCGATGCCGCCCTTGGAGGCAGAATAGCCCGGCACGCGCGGCCCGCCGAAGAAGCTCAGCATCGAGGCCAGATTGATGACGCAGCCGCGCCCCGCCGTGAGCCGCTCCAAAGCAGCGCTGCACAGGCGCATGCTGCCGTTGAGATTGATGTCGATGACCTGCGCGAACACGTCCGGATCATGCTCCGCATCGCGACGGATGATGCCCGCGGCATTGACGAGCACTGCGAGGCGCTCGGGCAGTGCGTCGATACAGGATGTGATGGCGGCGGGGTCGCGCACGTCGAGATCGATGAAGCGGATGCCGGCATTGCCGGGGTCGCGCGCGGCTTCATCGGGGGAGGGATCGCCGACGCCGCCGGCTATGACCTGCGCGCCATGATCGCGGAAGGCACGGGCGCAGGCGAGCCCGATCCCGCTGGTCCCGCCGGAGACGAGCACATGCTGCCCGGCGAAGAGATCGCCGGCGAAGGTGGCTTTGGTCGCGGGCGTCGCGTTCATGGCGTTCTCTCGGGTCGACATCGGCTGTCCCTGCCGTTGCGGCAGGTGCGGTATCAACGACTATCGTTGCGTGAGCGGGCCCGATCAATGGGCGTTTCGCGCATGTGCGTGTTGAGCGATCCCGGAATGGCGCCAGGCGGGATCGCATGGCGGAGCGCGCGCGGCTATGCTCGTGCGAACCACTTCTTCATCGAGGGATGCGGGATCGCGCGGCTCATGCAGGACAGTTTCGCCAATCCGTGGCGCGGCAGTGGAATCGCTGTCGATGCGCCGTTTCCGCTCGACGATGCCGGTGATGTCGCCCGCCTCCTCGCCGCTTGCCCGGCCCATGCGCCGACGCCGCTGCATGAGGTTCCCGCGCTCGCCACGCGCGCCGGCGTTGCACAGATCTTCCTCAAGGACGAGCGCGCCCGGATGGGGCTCGGCAGCTTCAAGGCGCTGGGTGCCGCCCATGCGATCGCGCGCGCAGCGTCGCAGAATGTGCAGGACAATGATTGGGCGCACGCGCTTTCCGGGTGGATCTACGTTACCGCGAGCGCAGGCAATCACGGGCTCTCGGTCGCTGCCGGTGCGCGTCTGTTCGGGGCGCAGGCGGTGATCTATCTCGCACACAGCGTGCCCGAGGCCTTCGCCGAACGGCTTGCGGCGAAGGGGGCGCAGGTGGTGCGCGCAGGCGCGACCTATGAGGAGAGCATGGCGGCGGCTGAAGAAGCCGCGCGCGCGCCGGGTCATACGCTTCTGTCGGACAGTTCCTGGCCGGGCTACACGGAACTGCCCCTGCGGGTGATGGAGGGCTATCTCCAGCTCGCCGCCGAGGCCACAGCGCAGATTCATGCGCCGCCGACGCATATCCTGCTCCAGGCCGGTGTCGGCGGGCTCGCCGCTGCCGTCGCGGCCCATGCGCGGGCCGTCTGGGGGGATGCGCCGACCATCATCGTCGTGGAGCCGCAAGCCGCGCCGGCATTGATTGCGAGCATCCGGGCCGGCCACGCGGTCACGACGCAGGGACCGGTCTCCGCCATGGGGCGGCTCGATTGCAAGGCGCCGTCGCTGATTGCGCTCAAAGGGCTTTCGCGCGATGCGGATATCTTCGTCACGATCAGCGAGGAGCAGGCCGCGCGGGCCGTGGGCATCCTCGCGCAAGAAGGCTTCGCCACGACACCATCGGGCGCTGCCGGGATCGCGGCGCTCTTCGCCGGGCTCGATTGCGGGCACGACGCGCGGGTGATGGCGATCCTCAGCGAGGGGCGGGAGGGGGCGTGAAACCGCGCCTCAAGCCACCCGCTTTCCCTTCACCCATGTGCCGCGCACGACCGGGGTACCGTTCACCTCGCGAAAGCGGATGATGTCGGCGCGCAAGCCCGGTTCGAGCGCGCCGCGATCGGTCAGGCCTGCGGCGCGGGCGGCGTTGCGGGTGACGGTGGCGATGCCGGCCGGCAGATCGTCGCTCTGGCGTGCCAGCGCGATCGCGCCCATCAGGAGCGAGGCGGGAATGTAATCGGAGGAGATGATGTCGAGCAGGCCCGCCTCGGCAGCCTCCAGGGCCGAGACATTGCCGGAATGCGAGCCGCCCCGGATCAGGTTCGGTCCGCCCATCATCACCGCGATGCCATGGGCGTGGCAGGCGCGGGCGGCTTCCAGCGTGGTGGGAAATTCCGCAAGCCCCGCCCCATGGGCGGCAGAGGCCGTGACATGATCTGTCGTCGTATCATCGTGGCTGGCGAGAATGGCGCCGAGTCGTTGCGCCCCCGCCACCGCCGCTGCCTCGTGCGCCGCGCGCACGCGGTTCCCCAAGGCCTGGCGCTCGGCGATATAGGTTTCGAAATCGGCGGGCGCTATGCCGTGCTTGCCGACCATATAAGTGCGCAGGCGATCGAGATCGGCGAATTGGCGCTGGCCGGGCGTGTGATCCATCATGCTGACGATGCCGACGCGGTCATCGGGGGAGAATTCCGCGATCTCGTCGATGAGTGTATCCGAGCAGATCTCGGCGCGCAGATGCAGGTAATGGCTGATGCGCAGCGCGCCTTTCGCGACCATGGCGAGAATCTCGCTGGCCATGCTGCGCGCATAGGGTTTGTAGCCCGCGCGCACTTTCGGCGCCTTGTGCTCGGAGCCGATGCGCAGGGCGTCGAAGACGGTGGTGATGCCCACGCCCGCGAGCTCCGCATCATGGGCGATGATCGCGTTCATATGCGGCCAGTCGACGCCCGGGCGCGGCGTCATGTGGCGTTCGAGATTGTCGGTATGCAGTTCGATCAGCCCTGGGGCGACGCAATCGCCTTCACAATCGATGGCGCCGGGAGCAGCGGTCGGACCGGGATCGATCGCCGCGATGACGCCGTCGCGGATGACGATGCTGCCGGTGATCACCTCCCCGGGGAGGATCAGGCGGGCATTGCCGAGGATGGTTTCGTGAATGGTTCCTTGCACGGAGGATCTCCGGATCGTGCTGTTATCGGCGCTTGCGGTGTTGTCGGTGATGGCGTCCAGAACGGCAAGAAAGCGCGCCACGCCCGTTGTGAGATCGGCATCGTTTTCCACGATATGCGCGCCGACCGGTGCGGGAAAGCGCCCGCGTGCGAGCCGCGCCGCAATCCCGTCCGGTGTCTCGCGACCGCGTGCCGCGAGGCGCCGTGCGAGGGTTTCATCGTCAGCCGTGATCACCACCACCGCAAGCGAGGGATCATGCGCCTGCGCGGCTGCGAGCGCTGCGCGCGAGCCGTTGAAGATCAGGGTGCGACCCTCGTTCAGGGGAGCGAGCGCCGCGCGCGGGATGCCGTAGGCGAGGCCGTGGGCCTGCCAGTGAAACGCGAATTCGCCGCGCGTGCGGCGGCGATCGAATTCGGCCTCGTCCACCGCCTCGTGATCCTCAGCCCCTGCATCAGCCGGGCGGGTGATGACCCGGCGCACGCGCCGCAGATCGGGCCGCTGGCTAAGGGCTGCGTCGATCAGCGCATCCTTGCCGGCGCCGGACGGGCCGACCACGGCGACGAGGCGCCCGGTCGGCGGCGTTTCGTCCCGTATCCGCCCCGTCATTGGCCGAGCCCTTCGGGCGTGGATCTTGCCGGCGTGAATTTCCCCACATCGATCTGCCGGTCGCAGACCCGCGCCCGTGCATCCGCATCGTGGAAAATCCCGAGGATGGCCGCGCCGCGCGCCTTGGCCTCCATGATCAGTTCCAGAACGGTTTCGCGATTGGCCGGATCGAGGCTCGCCGTGGGTTCGTCGAGCAGAAGCGCGGGCCAGGGATGGACGAAGCCGCGTGCGATATTGACACGTTGCTGCTCGCCGCCGGAGAAGGTCGCGGGCGCGAGTTGCCACAGGGACTGCGGAATGCGCAGGCGTTCCAGCAATGCGCCGGCGCGTGCGTGGGCCGTATCCGCATCGACACCGAGCCGCCGCAGGGGTTCGGCGACCACATCGAGCGTGGGCACGCGCGGGACCACGCGCAGAAACTGGCTGACATGGCCGAGCGTCTCACGCCGCAGGGCGAGGATATCGCGCGGCCGGGCGGTTTCGAGCGCCACCGCGCCGACGCGGATCGTTCCCGCCTCGATGCGGTAATTGCCGTAGACCATGCGCATCAGCGTCGATTTGCCCGCCCCCGAGGGCCCGGTCAGCGCGACGCATTCGCCGGGCACGACGCAGAGTTTTGCGCCGCGCATCACGCAAAGCGAGGCGCCGCCCTGATTGTGCAGGGTGAAGCTCTTCGAGACGTCATCGACGCTGATCATCGCGCATTCCTAGACCTGCAGAACCGAACTGACCAGCAATTGCGTATAGGCGTGCTGCGGATCGTCGAGCACCTGATCGGTGAGCCCGCTCTCAACCACATATCCACCCTGCATCACCATGAGCCTGTCGGCGAGAAGCCGCACCACGGCGAGATCGTGGGTCACGATCACGGCAGAAAGACCGAGATCGCGCACGAGCCCGCGCAAGAGATCGAGCAGCCGTGCCTGCACGCTGACATCGAGCCCGCCGGTCGGCTCGTCCATGAAGACGAGGCGCGGGTTGTTGACGAGGCTGCGGGCGATCTGGAGGCGCTGCTGCATGCCGCCCGAGAATGCACGCGGTGGATCGTCGATGCGGTCACGCGCGATCTCGACCCGCTCCAGCCAGTCGAGCGCGGCCTCGCGGATATCGCCGTAATGGCGCTGTCCGCGCGCCATCAGCGGCTCGCCGACATTGCCGCCGGCGCTGACGCCCATGCGCAGGCCGTCGCGCGGATTCTGATGCACATAAGCCCATTCCTCCCGCGCGAGCCGCCGCCGCCCGGCCTCCGACATGGTCGCCGGCAGATGCGTCTCGCCGGCGCGATCGCGGTAGCGGATCTGCCCGGCATCGCTTTCGAGATGACCGGCGAGGCAGGAGAGCAGCGTCGATTTTCCCGAGCCGCTCTCGCCGACAATGCCCATCACCTCACCCGGCCAGAGCATGAAGGACACATCGGCGCAGCCGATGCGGCTGCCATAGCTTTTCGTCAGGCCATCGGTTTCGAGAAGCGGCGTGCTCATTGCGGCAGCTCCGCATCGGCGTCATCCTCGAAGGGCGCCGCCATCAGGCCGCGATGGCCTGCGTCGCGGCGCTCCCGGCAATAATCGGTATCCGAGCAGACGAACATGCGCGTGCCGGCATCGTCCGTGATCACCTCGTCGAGATAACTGTCGCGCGCGCCACACAGCGCGCAGGGCTGGTCGGGCTTCGAGGCCTTGAAGGGGTAATCCTCGAAATCGAGGCTCTCGACCCGCGTATAGGGCGGCAGCGCATAGATGCGCTGCTCGCGCCCGGCGCCGAAGAGCTGCAGGGCGGGGCAATCGCCGAGTTTGGGATTGTCGAATTTCGGGATCGGCGAGGGATCCATCACGTAGCGGCCCTCGACCCTGACGGGATAGGCATAGGATTTGGCGATCTCGCCATGGCGGGCGATATCCTCGTAGAGACGCACATGCATCAGCCCGTATTCCGCGAGCGCGTGCATCTTGCGCGTCTCGGTCTCGCGCGGCTCCAGAAACCGCAGGGGCTCGGGGATCGGCACCTGGTAGACCAGGATCTGATCCTCGCGCAGGGGCGTTTCCGGGATGCGGTGGCGGGTCTGGATGAGGCTGGCCTCGGCAGTGCGTTCCGTTGTTGCGACATCCGCGACGCGGGCGAAGAAGGCGCGGATCGACACGGCGTTCGTCGTATCATCCGCGCCCTGGTCGATCACCTTCAGCGTATCCTCCGGCACAAGGCACGCCGCCGTCACCTGCACGCCGCCGGTGCCCCAGCCATAGGGCATGGGCATCTCGCGCGAGGCGAAGGGCACCTGGTAGCCGGGGATCGCCACGGCCTTCAGCAGCGCGCGGCGAATCATGCGCTTGGTCTGTTCGTCCAGATAGGCGAAATTGTAGTCGCTCATGCGCCGCCCCCCACATGCGCGAGCGCCTCTCTCCGCAATCTGCGGATCAGTTCGAGCTCGGCCTGGAAATCCACGTAATGCGGCAGCTTGATATGTTCGAGAAAGCCGCTCGCCTGGATGTTGTCGGCATGGGCGAGCACGAATTCCGCGTCCTGCGCCGGCGCGCCACCATTCTCCTCGCCGAGCTCGCGCCAGCGCAGGGCGCGGTCAACCAGCGCCATCGAGATCGCCTTGCGCTCGCCGCGCCCGAAGACCAGCCCGTAGCCGCGCGTGAACTGCGCTGGTTGCGTCTTCGAGCCGGTGAACTGGTTCACGCTCTCGCATTCGCTCACCGTGATCTCGCCGATCTCGATGGCGAAGCCGAGCTCGGGAATGTCCATCTCGACGGCAACAGTGCCGATGCGCAATTCGCCCACGAAAGGGTGATTGCGGCCATAGCCGCGCTGGGTCGAATAAGCCAGCGACAAGAGAAAACCCTCGTCTCCCCGCGCCAGCGCCTGCAGGCGCAGGGCGCGGCTAGCGGGCAGGGTGAGCGGGGCCCGGGTCAGATCAGGCGTGGCGTGCACATCCGGCGCGGCGTTCTCGCGCTGGATCAGATCCTCGCGGGCGAGGATGTCGGCGACATGCGGGGTATCATCCGCGCGCGGCTGTGGCGTCGGTTGTGGCTGTGACCTTTCGGATGTTGCGGCTTCGGCTGCCAGTTTGAAATCCAGTAAACGGTGCGTGTAATCGAAGGTCGGACCGAGCACCTGCCCGCCGGGCACATCCTTGAAGATCGCGCTGATGCGGCGCTCGCAGCGCATCGCCCCGGTCGCGATCGGGCGCGATGCGCCGAAGCGGGGCAGGGTGGTGCGATAGGCGCGGATCAGGAAGATCGCCTCGATCGTATCGCCGCGCGCCTGCTTGAGCGCGAGCGCGGCGAGATCGGGATCGTAGAGCGAGCCCTCCGCCATGACGCGATCGACGGCGAGCCCCATCTGCTCGCGGATCTGGTCGATGCCGATTTCCGGGATTGCCGCATCCCCGCGCCGCTCGCGCGCGAGCCAGTCATGCGCCGCCGCGATGGCGCGCTCGCCGCCCTTGACCGCCACATACATCAGCCCGCCTCCACACGTGTCGTACGCGGCAGCGCCGCAATCGCAGTGCCGCTGGTGAAGATGAAATCCAGCCCGCGCGGAAAATGCCGCGCATTGGCGATGAACGGATCGATTTCAGGCAGCGACAGCTGCGCATGCGTGCGGATGCCGGGGCCGGTCAGCCGCGCGCCCATGGCGGTGAGTGCGGGCAGTTCGACGATCAGCGTGGCGGAGCGGTCGGGATATGCATCGGTGCCAAGGGGATAATCGGAAAGCGGTGCGAGCGCTTCCCAATTGCCGAGGGCGAAGGCGGCATCGGCCCGCCCGGTGATCGGTGCGCCGGTGTGAAAGCGCAGGTAATTGCGGATCGGCGCGCTGTCGCAAGCGCCGGCGAGATGGACCGGCGTGGTCTCATCGGCGAGCGTCAGGAGCACCGCCGCCGCCGCCAGGGAGAGGCCGGGCGGCGGGCTCACGCCGGTGATCCGCGCAATCCGCCCCGGGCGCGCCATGGCCTGTAGCACGTCGCGAAAGACATGTGCCGCGTCGATTGCGGGCTGCGCGAAGCCTCCGGACAAAGCTGTGGCATCCATCGTCATTCTCCCCGCACCATGGTGAAGAAGGCGACCTGCGTCGCTGCCGCCTGCGATGCCCGCGCGGATCGCGTCTGCGCCTCGGCGGCGGCCAGCGGCTTCAGAATCGCGGCATCGACCCGCGCCGCGAGGGGGCCGGCCATCAGCGCATCGACCATTGCCGCAATACGCGCTTTCTCGCGGTCGCGCCCCTGCACATAGCCATGGCCGATCGTGCCGCAGGGCAGGCGCAGGGAGGCGCGGGTGACGGTCATCTCGCCGAGATTGAAGGGATCGCCTATGGCGCCGGCGCGCCCGCGCACCATCACCATGCCGGTCTCCGGTCGGCGCAGCCAGGTGATGCCGGCTTCGTCGGCATGGGCCGCGCCCTCTGGAAAATCATGCCACAAAGCTGCGAGCGCGCCGGGCCTGCTACGGGCGAGCAGGCCCATCCAGTCCTTGCGTTCCCTCGGATGGTTCGGCGCACTCATGGGACCTCGCATCAGGATGAAACGTCTCGCCGTCCAGACACTCGACAACTAGACAACTATACAAGTAGACAAGTATCGTGGAAACGCACTTCCCGCAAGCACCTTAATATGAAACTTTCACGACATGGATGAGACAGGGAATCAGGCCGCGCTCTGGGCCAGCATTCGCGATGCGCTGGAGGCGGATCTTGCGGCGGGGCTCTATGCGCCCGGTGACAAGCTGCCCAGCGAGGCGCAACTCGCCGCGCGGTTCTGCGCCAACCGGCACACGGTGCGGCGTGCGCTCGCTTCCCTGGCCGAGGCGGGCATCGTGCATGCGCGAAGGGGCGCCGGCGTGTTCGTGACGGCGCGTCCGACGCGCTACCGGATCGGGCGCCGCACGCGCTTCCATCAGAATCTGCATGCGGCGGGGCTGCATCCCGAGAAGCGGCACGTCCGGCTGGAGACGCGCCCGGCGGATGCGCGCGAGGCGCAGGCACTGGACCTTGCGCCCGGTGCACCAGTGCATGTCTGGGAGGGCGTGAGCATCGCCGACGGCACGCCGATCGCGCTGTTTCGCTCGGTCTTCTGCGCGGCCCGCTTTCCCGCCCTCAAGGAGGCGCTTGCGCAGACGCATTCGGTGACGGTGGCTCTCGCGCGCTGCGGCCTTGAGGATTACACGCGACGCGAGACCCGGGTCTCTGTCAGCATCGCCGACGCCATCAAGGCGCGCCATCTCATGCTCGATCCCGGTGCGCCGCTATTGCGTACCGTCGGGATCAATGTGGATCCCCAGGGCCGGCCCGTCGAATACGGCCGGACCTGGTTTGCCGGCGAGCGGGTCGAACTCGTCGTCGGCGATGAGTGAGTGTCTTTCGCCCAGGGAGAGCGCGCTGCATCCCCCGCACGGCTGACGATTTCTGCGCACTGGCTGATGCCGGCGTTCCCCTCTCCTTGGAGGGAGAGGGGAGATCGCATGGCATCACGGGCTTCAGGCTCCCTTGGCTTCCAGCCGTCGCGCATGCAGGACCGGCTCGGTATAACCCGAGGGCTGGACGCGGCCCTCAAAAACGAGGTCGCAGGCCGCCTTGAAGGCGGGGCCGTCGAAGTCCGGCGCCATCGGCTGATAGGCCGGATCGCCCGCATTCTGTTGATCCACGACCTTCGCCATGCGCTGCATCACCTCCATGACCTGGTCGCGGCTGACAACGCCGTGATGCAGCCAATTGGCGAGGTGCTGGGAGGAGATGCGGCAGGTGGCGCGGTCCTCCATCAGGCCGATATCGTTGATATCGGGCACCTTGGAGCAGCCCACACCCTGATCGACCCAGCGCACCACATAGCCGAGGATGCCCTGCGCATTGTTCTCGATCTCGGAGCGAACCTCCTCGTCCGACCAGTTGGGGCGATCGGCAAGCGGGATGGTGAGGATGTCGTCGAGGCGCGCGCCTTCGCGGCCTGCCAGCTCGCCCTGGCGCGCCTTGACGTCGATCTGATGGTAATGCGTGGCGTGCAGCACCGCGGCAGTGGGGGAGGGCACCCAGGCGCAATTCGCGCCGGCTTTGGGGTGGCCGATCTTCTGCTCCAGCATCGCAGCCATCAGATCGGGCATCGCCCACATGCCCTTGCCGATCTGGGCGCGTCCGCGCAGGCCGCAGGCGAGGCCGATATCGACGTTCCAGTCTTCATAGGCCTTGATCCAGGCCTGGCCCTTCATATCCGCCTTGCGCACCATCGGGCCGGCTTCCATGGAGGTGTGGATCTCGTCGCCGGTGCGATCAAGGAAACCGGTATTGATGAAGCATACGCGCGCCTTCGCCGCCCGGATGCACTCCTTCAGATTGACCGTGGTGCGCCGCTCCTCGTCCATGATGCCGACCTTGAGCGTGTTCGCCGACAGCCCCAGCACGTTCTCGACATGGCTGAAGATGGCGTCGGTGAAGGCGACCTCTTCCGGCCCGTGCATTTTCGGCTTGACGATATAGACCGAACCCGCGCGGGAATTGCCGGGGCGGGCCGGATCGCGCTTCAGATCATGGATGGCGATCAGCGCCGTGATCATGGCGTCGAGCAGGCCTTCGGGGGCCTCGTTGCCGTCGCGGTCGCGGATGGCGGGGTTGGTCATCAGATGCCCGACATTGCGCACCAGCATGAGCGAGCGCCCATGCAGCGTGAGGGCGGAGCCGTCCGGCGCGGTGTAGCTGCGATCCGGATTGAGGCGTCGGGTGAAGCGCGTGCCGCCCTTTGACACCTCCTCCGCGAGATCGCCCTTCATCAGGCCGAGCCAGTTGCGATAGGCCATGACCTTGTCCTGCGCATCGACGGCGGCGATGGAATCCTCGCAATCCATGATCGTCGAGACGGCGGCTTCCATGAGCACATCCGCGACGCCCGCCGCGTCTGTCTGGCCGATGGCGTGCTCGCGATCGATGACGATTTCCGCATGCAGCCCGTTATGGCGCAGAAGCACGCCTTTGGGCGTACCCGCATCCCCCGCATGGCCGGCGAATTGCGCCGGATCCTTCAGGCCGGCGGTGGTGCCGTCCGCCATCGCCACGGCGAGCGCGCCCTCCGCGATGCGGTATTCGCGTGCATCCGCATGCGAGCCCGCAGTGAGGGGAAAGCTGTCATCGAGGAATTTGCGGGCCCAGGCGATGACGCGGGCGCCGCGTGCGGGATCGTAATCCGAACCCTGCGGCAGGTCGCCCATTGCATCGGTGCCGTAGAGCGCATCATAGAGCGAACCCCAGCGCGCATTGGCGGCATTGAGCGCGTAGCGCGCATTCATCACCGGCACGACCAGCTGCGGTCCGGCAATCTCGGCGATTTCCGGATCGACATTTTGCGTCTCGACCGTGAAATCCGGCCCTTCCGGCACGAGATAGCCGATCTCCGCGAGGAAGGCCTTGTAGGCGGGCAGGTCGAAGGGCTTGCCGCGCCGTTCGCGGTGCCAGTCGTCGATCTGCTTCTGCATGGCCGCGCGCTTGTCCAGGAGTTCCCGGTTGCGCGGGCCGAAATCGTGGATCAGGGCCGCGAGTCCGGACCAGAAGGCGTCCGGCGCGATACCGCTCCCGGGCAGGGCCTCGTTCTCGATGAAGCCGTGCAGGGCCTTGTCGATGCCAAGACCATGGACGGTGATGCGATCATTCGCCGTGTTCTGCGCATTCATGTCATGATCCCCGATGCGTTTCCTGAATGATTCTGCGCCCGCCATCAGTCCGTCTCGCGGCTCCGGGGGGGCGGATTTCTCCGATGCCGAGAGGATAGCGCCGTGATGCGGTCCTGCAATTTCAAAGATTGACTTTTATTTTTGCGGATTCGGAAAAGATTGCGCGCATGTTTTATGGTCACGCTTCGCACACACTTGCCGCGAGGCTCTTGCAATGCCAGTTAGTCCTCATGTCGCATGCAAGCCTCCTCGCCCCCGTCTTCGTTCAGGTTGCCATGACCTTCATCCTGCTCTTCTGGATGGGGCGTGAACGCTATGCCGCCATCGCCCGCAAGGAGATCGATGTGCAGGACGTGGTCTTTGGCGACGGCAAATGGCCGAAAAAGGCGCGGCAGGTCGCGGCATCATTCCATAACCAGCTCGAGATTCCGCCACTGTTCTATCTCGTCAGCGTGCTCGCGCTGATTGCCGAGACGGCGGGGCCGGCCTTCCTCGCCCTCGCCTGGGCCTTCGTGATCAGCCGCATCGCCCATATGGCCATCCACGTCACGTCCAACGACGTGAAACTGCGCGGTCCCGCTTACGTCATCGGCGTGTTCGTCCTGATGGCCATGTGGGTTGACTTGGGCTTTTCTGTTATTTTCTAGCGTCTTAAAAGCATCAAATTTTTATCGAATCATAGCAACTTCCTAGTCGGGGTGTACGAGGTTGGTCAGAGCAGTGGTGCATGGATTCAACACTTGCCGGTAAGGATTGGGCGGCTATTGTCGACGAAATCAAGAATGGGAGAATCACAATGGCAGAACGTAAATCCGCTCTCAAGCGCGCTCCTGAACGGCCTGCCCTCCGGGCGCTTCTCGATCGGGCAAAAACGGTCGAACTAACCGACGAAGAACTGCTCGATCAACGGATTAGCTTTGTGTATGGGAATGCTCCCAAAGGTTCGCGCATCACGCGTGATTCGGCAGAGAAAGCCGCCCGCAGCCTCAGAGTGAGCGGTCGACGAGAGGCATAATCATAGCCCTGTACCGACGGGAGAGATCATTGTATGTTTGTTCTTGAGCAAGAGAACCAAGATCTTTTTGATAGAATACAAGAGCAAAATCTCAATCGTCAGTACGAACTTCTCACAAATTGTATAGAAATTGGCCTGCTTAAAGGTCCAGCTGCTTTCGACAAGTATCTGCTGTGGGCTCTCAATCACGTTGCGGTTGCAAATATTTCACAATTCGGAGGGCGGTTCCGCCGCGAGCCGATCTATGTCGGCAATCACAAGCCGCCTCATTTCAAGGATGTCGATGAGTGGATGGACCGCTTCATCTCGACGGTTCAGGAAAACTGGTATGTCTGGACGGAAACAGAGCTTGCTGCCTACGGGCTCTGGCGGCTGAACTGGATTCACCCCTTCATCGAGGGCAATGGGAGAACTGCACGGGCCGTTTGCTACTATCTGCTCTGCGTGCGATCGGGGGCGCTCCTGCACGGCAGGAAGATCGTGCCCGAGCGCATCAGGGATGACCGGAAGGGATACGAGAGCGCCCTGATTGCCGCTGACCGGGAATGGGATGCAGGGCACTTGAACTTCGCGGAAATGGAAGAATGCCTCGCCGCTCTCCTGCAAGCGCAGTTGGAGAATGACGGTCTCCCTTATCAAGGAGCCGTGTGACGGTATAGACTGCTACCTCTCACCGGTGTCCCGGCGCGATTCGTACGGGCCGGACGCTCCGACACATTTTTCCTGCGGCCCCATGCGTTGAGCAAGCCATTCTCCCGCTGGCCGGATGGCGCCGATTGAACTGGTATAAAAGATGACACCGGCCGCCCGGCTATCCGCCGCCATGGAGATCCTCGCCGATCTCGACGCCCGTCGCCGCCCCGCCTCCGAGGCTCTCAAGGATTGGGGATTGTCGCATCGTTTTGCGGGATCGAAGGACCGTGCGGCCATCGCCTCGCTGGTGCATGACACCCTGCGCCGCCGTGCGGGCGCGGCCTGGCTGATGGGGACGGACGCGCCACGCGCGCTCGTGCTCGGCATGCTCGCCCTGATGCGGGGGCAGGATGCCGATGCGATCGCGGCTTTGTGCGATGGCAGCCGCTTCGCGCCTGCGCCGCTGAGCGATGCGGAGCGGGAGCGGCTGGCGCAGCCCCTGCCCGACGATGCGCCGGCAGCGGTGGCCGGGGATTATCCGGAATGGCTCGATGAGGCGCTCGTGGAGGCTTTCGGGGATGATCGCGCGGCGGAAATGCAGGCGCTGGCGACGCGCGCGCCGGTGGATATCCGCGCCAACACGCTCAAGACGGACCGAACCGCCTTGCAGGACATGCTCGCCCATCTCGCACCGGTGGAGACGCCGCATGCGCCGCATGGGCTGCGTATCCTGCCCGGGCCTGACGGGCGCGGACCGGCCTTGCAGAGCGAGCCGGAATTCATCAAGGGGTTATTCGAGATCCAGGACGAGGGCTCGCAGCTCGCCGCGCGCGCCAGCGCCGCCGCCCCTGGTGAGCAGGTGATCGATCTGTGCGCGGGTGGCGGAGGCAAGACGCTCGCCATGGCCGCGATGATGGAGAATCGCGGCCAGATCTTCGCCACCGATTCCGACAAGCGCCGCCTCGCGCCGATCCACGACCGCCTCGCCCGCGCTGGCATCCGCAACGTACAGGTGCGCACACCGCGCGGAGCCGAGGATCCGCTGGCCGATCTTGCAGACAGCGCCGATTGCGTCCTGGTTGACGCGCCCTGCTCGGGTACGGGGACCTGGCGGCGCAACCCGGATGCGAAATGGCGGCTGCGGCCCGGCAGCCTTTCGGGGCGCGTCAGCGAGCAGGAGCGGGTGCTCGATCGTGCCGCAGCGCTGGTCAGGCCCGGCGGGCGGCTTGTCTATGTGACCTGCTCGATCCTGCCGGCGGAGAATGACGCGGCCATAGCCGGGCTGCTGGCGCGCGATCCGCGCTTCACGGCGGTGCCTGACACGGAATGGCTCGCGCAGGCGGGGCTCGGAAGGCTGGCGGATGTGAGTCGCAAGACCGGTTATGGGCTTCAGCTGACGCCGTTGCGCACCGGCACGGACGGCTTCTTCATCGCCGTCCTGAGCCGCAGCGCCTGAGAGCGCGCAGCCTTGAGCGCGCAGCCTTCCTTCAGCGGCAAGGGCGGCGCGGGCCAATGCGCCGCACCGCCGTTTCGTTCCCAGATCGATTGCCGGGATATCTGCACGATATCCTGGATCAGGAGTCCGGCTATCCGACGAGATCGGGCAGCCACAGGGCGATCTGCGGGAAGTACCAGATCAGAGCCAGCGCCAGAAGCTGGATCAGCACGAAGGGGATGATGCCCTTGTAGATGTCCATCGTGGTGACACTCGCCGGCGCGACGCCGCGCAGATAGAACAGCGCGAAGCCGAAGGGAGGCGTCAGGAAGCTCATCTGCAGGTTGATCGACATCATCACGCCGAGCCAGACCGGATCAACCCCCATCATCAGCAGGATCGGCGCGACGATCGGCACGACCACGAAGATGATCTCGATGTAATCGAGGAAGAAGCCGAGGAAGAACATCAGCGCCATCACCGCCATCACCGCGCCGAAGGCCCCGCCGGGCAGGTTGTTGAGCACGTCCGTGACGATTTCCTCACCGCCCAGCGACCGGAAGACCAGCGCGAAGACCGAGGCGCCGAGCAGGATGACGAAGACCATCACGGTGATCTGCATCGAGGAGCGCATCACTTCCGTGAGAATGCCGGCCCGGAAGGTGCGCCAGAAAGCGACCACGATTCCGTAGACGAGAATGGCGACAGCGACGGTCACCGCCGCAATGGCCAGCCAGGTGGTGAATTCGACGACGCTGCGCTGGAAGCTCAGATTGAAGAAGAGGCGCGAGAAGACGATGAAGGCCACCGCGAGACCGGCCGCGTAGATGGGCCAGGGTGGACTCTCCTCGTTCGCGATGGCAAGCCCGGCCAGCAGCACCGCACCGACGGCACCGACGGCCGCGGCTTCGGTGGGCGGCGCGGCGCCGACCAGAATGGAGCCGAGCACGGCGAGGATCAGCACAGAGGGGGGCACCAGCACCCGGAGCACCTTCTTGCGCAATTCCCGCTTGTTGATATTGACGGGGATGGGCGGGCAGGCGGCGGGGCGGAAAGTGGCAACGAGCATGACATAGGCCATGTACATGCCGACCAGCATCAGCCCGGGCATCAGCGCGCCGGCGAAGAGATCGAGCACGTTGACGGGGCGCACCACGACGTCCCACTGACCCTCTGCCATCAGGGTGTTACGGGCCTGCGAAGCGGCGCCCTGCAGAATGTCGCCGAGCAGGACGAGCACGATCGAGGGCGGGATGATCTGGCCGAGCGTGCCCGAGGCGCAGATCACGCCCGTGGCCAGCCGCTTGTCATAGCCGTTATTGATCATCACAGGCAGGCTGAGCAGCCCCATGGTGATCACGGTCGCCCCGACGATGCCGGTCGAGGCGGCGAGCAGCATGCCCACCAGCACCACGGCGACGCCCAGGCCGCCGCGCAGCGAGCCGAACAATTGCCCCATCGTCTCGAGCAGGCTTTCGGCGATGCGCGAGCGCTCCAGCATCACGCCCATGAAGACGAAGAGCGGCACGGCGACGAGAATGTAATTCGTCATCGTGCCGAAATAACGGTTCGGCAGCGCACCGAGATCGCTCAGGCGCACGATATCGAGGCCGTAGCCGATGGCGAAGAAGAACAGGGCGACGCCCGCGAGCGAAAACGCGACAGGAAAGCCCAGCAGCAGAACGACACAGGCAGTCGCAAACATCAGGAGACTGAGAATCTCCCCGAGAAGTACAGGATCCATCTTCGTCAGGCCACTTCGTGAGGTTCGTCTTGGGATGACGCGTAGCGCATGTCGCCCTTCAGGACGAGGAGACTACGACCGATGAGGGAGACGCCCTGCAAGAGCATCAGCACGCCGAAGATCGGAATCACCGTCTTGAGCAGGAACAGGCCGGGAAGACCCCCCGCCTCGCTCGAACCCTCTAGGCGATCCCATGAGCGGATGACGAAGCCCTGGCTGTAATACAGTACCACGAGGATCATGGGCATCAGCAGGAAGAGGGATCCGAAGAGATTGATCATCGCCTTGGTGCGAGCGCTGGCGGGGCGATAGAAGACATCGACGCGGACATGGCCGTCATGCAGCAACGTGTAGGCTGCGCCCATCATGAAGACGGTGCCGTGCAACCAGACAAAGGATTCCTGCAACGCGACCCAACCGAGCCCGTAGACGTAGCGCAAGAGCACCACGACAAAGGCGATCAGCACCATGAGCACCATGAGCCAGGCCGTTGCGCGCCCCACATGCTCGTTGATGGCATCGATGATGCGCACCAGACCTCTGAGAAACGCCATATCCCCCCGTCATCTGGAAGTGGCGACCACGCCGGGATCTTTCGCCCCGCACGCAGTGGCCGCAATGATGCGGCCAACCGATTTCATTCACGAACGTACGCCCGTGCCGTAGCGGATTGACCATCCGGATTAGGCACAAAGGCGAACGTAGTTTCACTCAGACGCTATGCCCAGTTCGTGGGTAATGTGCAAGAGCTTGTTTGCGCATTTTTGCTCTAATCGACAGCAGCAGCTGCGCAAGCGGCGAGCGGGTGGCTGGTCGCCGAAGAAGCGAGGGGTCGTGGCTATGCTTGATTTCTCTTTGTTTTGATTAATCTCTTTGATTGTAATTTATCCTGCCCGGTCGCGACGCATCGCCGCGTCCGGGCCAGTCTTCCGGATCGCCTGTCGATCTCTCAAGAGGCCGCAGCGGGTGGCGTCTGTGCCTCGCCGAGATCCCAGTACAACCCTGCCATGATGGCGAGTCCCTCGCGGGCGATCGCGGCCGGCATGTGTTCGTTGGGCGCGTGCTGCGAACAGCCGGGATAGGAATGGGGCACCCAGATCGTCGGCAATTCAAGGATTTCCGCGAAAATGTCATTGGGCAGGGAGCCGCCCAGATTGGGCAGGATCGCCGGCTTGCCGCCGGTGGTCCGTGTGATCGAATCCACCGCCCAGTGCACCCAGGGATGGTCCGGGTCGAGCCGCGTGGCGGCGAAGACCTCGTCGCGCGCCTTGGCGATCTGCACCCGCTCGAAGCCATGTGCGTCGAGGTGACGGCGCAGCGCCGGAAGGATATCCTGTGGA
The DNA here is from genome assembly GCF_900094735.1 of Saliniramus fredricksonii. Taxonomy (NCBI): domain Bacteria; kingdom Pseudomonadati; phylum Pseudomonadota; class Alphaproteobacteria; order Hyphomicrobiales; family Salinarimonadaceae; genus Saliniramus; species Saliniramus fredricksonii. The sequence goes on along the minus strand of NZ_FMBM01000002.1, from coordinate 2,339,848 downwards.
TCGACACCCACCACGAAGCGCAGTTGGCCCCGCGCCCAGGCGTTCGGCGGCACCGCGTTCACCGGCCCTTCCGGATTGCCGCATTTGAAGGCGAGGATCTGGAAGGAGGACCAGCCATAGACCTTCTCCGCCATGGTCATGCCCGGTTCACCCCACCACGGATCGAGCTCCGGCCCGCCCGGATCCGCCTTCACCTCGATCTCGGCGAGCACCCGTTTCACCGAATCGGGGATGGTCCCCGGCGTCCATTCCGGAATCCGGATCTCGCCCTTCGGGCCGGTGATGCAGGCGAGGGCATGGGCGAGCTCGATGCCCGGATTGGCGAGCAGCCCGCCGAAATTGCCGGAATGGTGGCCGCCCTCGCGGGCATCGATCCAGATATCCATGGCATAGCCGCCACGCGCGCCGAGAAAGATGGTCGGGCGCGAAATCGACAGGCGCGGACCGTCGGAGGCGATCAGCACATCGGCGCGGAATTTCTCGCGATGCGCCGCGCAGAGCTCGCGCAGGCCCGGCGAGCCGACTTCCTCACCCATCTCGATGATGTATTTGGCGTTGAAGCCGAGCTTGCCACGCTCCTCCAGCACGGCGCGAAGGCCGGCGATGTTGATCGAATGCTGGCCCTTGTTGTCGACCGTGCCGCGCCCGTACCAGAGCCCATCGCGCTCAACCAGTTCCCAGGGCGACAGCCCCTCTTTCCAGGCATCATCGAGACCACGAATGGCATCGCCATGGCCGTAGCCGAGGACGGTGACGAGACCGGGATCCTCAATGCGCTCGGCATAGAGGAAGGGGCCTTTTCCGGGTGGCTGATGCAGGATCTCACAGGTAAAACCCATGGCCTCGAGCACGGGCCGCATCTCTTCCTCGACATAACGGGCGAGATCCGCAGCGCGGTCGGGGTTCTGGCTTTCCGTGGGGATCGCCACGCGGCGGGCGAGATCGGCCTTGAAGGCACCGGTATCGAAATGCGCCTCGGCGCGGGCGACGGCCTTGTCGCGGGACATGACATCCTCCGTGGGTGAGAGCCCCGTCAGCAGGGCGTTGTTCGCATCGAGGGTTACGGTCTGCGCCGTCCGAATCAATGGGCAAGGGCGCCGGATGGGTTTCGCCCGCTTGGGTTTGCCCGGTGAGCGGGAATACTTGCGCGGAAACGGCAAGAATGCGCGACCGGAAGCGCCGTGGCGCGTGTAGGGTGTCGCCCGGAGGTGGAGATGGACAGGAATGTGTCGGCGCGTCCGGTTGATCCGAGAACAGTACCGGGCATCTGGTTGCTCTGGCGGCGCGAGATAATCGCGACGCTGGCGCTCGCCTGGCCGATGATCGCGATCAACCTCTCGCAAACCGGGCTCGGCGCCACCGATGTGGTGATGCTTGCCTGGCTCGGGCCGGAGGTGCTGGCTGCCGGCTCGCTCGGATACAATCTCTATTTCGTCTCCTTCATCGGCGGTCTCGGTCTGATCAGCGCCATCTCGGCGATGATCGCAGCCGAGCGCGGGCGCAACCGGCATGCCGTGCGCGAGGTGCGCCGCTCCTTCCGCCAGGGCCTGTGGAGCGCCGTGGCGCTTTCGGTGCCGATCTGGATCGCTCTGTGGAATGCCGAGACGATCCTGATCGGGCTCGGGCAGGAGCCGGCGCTCGCAGCCCAGGCGGCGGAATATCTGCGCTACAAGCAATGGGCGCTTCTGCCGATGCTCGGCTTCGTCGCGCTGCGTTTCTTTCTGGCGGGGATGGAGCGCCCCTTCCTCGCCCTCGTCGTCTCGTTGACCGGACTCGCGGTCAATGCGCTGGCGAATTACGCGCTGATCTTCGGCAATTTCGGCGCGCCGGCCATGGGGCTCAACGGCGCAGGCATCGCCACGACGCTGACGGCGAGCTTCATGTTCGTGATGCTCACGCTGATCGCCCGGCGTGACCGGCGTTTCAGGCGTTATGCGCTGTTCGGGCGTTTCTGGCGCGCTGACTGGCCGCGTTTCTTCGAGCTCTGGCGGCTGGGCATGCCGATCTCGGCGATGATCCTGTTTGAGGTGATGATCTTTTCCGCCGCACTCTTCCTGATGGGGATGATCTCGACCGAGTCGCTGGCCGCCCACACCATCGCCATCCAGATCGCTTCGCTGGCCTTCATGGTGCCTCTGGGCCTCGGCCAGGCCGTGACCGTGCGCGTCGGCGTGGCTTACGGCGCGCGCGACCATGACGCGATCACCCGGGCGGGCTGGAGCGCCTTCGGTATCGCCATGGTCTTCATGAGCATCGCCGCGCTGGTGATGATCACCGTGCCGCATCTTTTGATCAGTGCTTTCCTCAGCCTCGACGATCCGGAAAACGCGCGCGTCATCGCGCTTGCCGTCTCCTTCCTCGCCATGGCCGCAATCTTCCAGATCGTGGACGGTGCGCAGGCCGTGGGGGCGGGAATGCTGCGGGGTTTGCAGGATACGCGCATCCCGATGCTCTATGCCGGCTTCGGCTACTGGCTCGTCGGCATGCCGATCGCGGTCGGATTCGGGCTTTACTCGCCGCTCGCCGGTGTCGGCGTCTGGATGGGGCTCGCAGGCGGGCTCACCGTGGTCGCGATCCTTTTGATCTGGCGCTGGCGGCGGCGCGACAGACTCGGCCTGCTCCCCGATACCCGCCGCCCGGCACAGGTGATGCGCGGGCGCGGGAGGGCTGCAGCGCCTGGAAAGACACTATAGCAGCGCGCGCAGCGAATCGCGGATCTCGGCTTCCTCATCGGTTGGGATTACCGCAGCGGAAATGCGGCTTTCCGGGCGCGAGATGATCGGGCCGTGGGCTTCATTGGCCGCCTCGTCCGGGATCAGTCCGAGCCAGGCGAGGCCGTGCATCACGCGCAGGCGAAGCGCCGCGTCGTGCTCGCCGATCCCGGCTGTAAAGACGAGGCCGTCGAGCCCGCCGAGATCAGCGGCCAGCGCGCCGATGTGATGCAGGATCGAAGCGGCAAAAAGCGCGATCGCCTCCTCGGCCTCCGGCGCATCGCTCGCGGCGAGCTTGCGCATGTCGTTGCTGATGCCGGATACGCCGAGCAGCCCCGATTGCTTGCCGAGCAGCTTCTCCAGCGCATCGGCATCGAGGCCCTTGTCGCGCATCAGGTGGATCAGCACGCCGGGATCGATCTGCCCGCAGCGCGTGCCCATCATCACCCCGTCAAGTGCCGTGAAACCCATCGTGGTGGAGACGCTTGTTCCCGCCTCCATGCCGCACAGGCTCACGCCGCTGCCCAGATGCGCGACGATGACCTTCCCCGCAGCCGTCTGGGCATCGAAGGTTCCGGGCAGGAGCCGCGCGATATGGGCGTAGGACAGGCCATGGAAGCCGTAGCGCAGGATGCCTTCTTCGCTGAGCGCGCGCGGCAGGGCGAAGAGCTTCGACAGGCGCGGGCGGGCATGGTGGAAGGCGGTGTCGAAACAGGCGACCTGCGGGATGCCGGCCCACAAGGCCTCTGCCGCGTGGATTCCGGCGAGATTATGCGGCTGGTGCTGCGGCGCCAGCGGGGTCAGCCGGTCGAGACTGTCGAGGATGTCCGGTGTGACCCTTACGGGCGCGGCGAAATCCGGTCCGCCATGCACGACGCGATGGCCGATGCCACTGATCTCCCGATCTGCGAAGCGCGCGGAAAGCGTCTCCAGCAGCCAGATGGTCAGGTCGCGGATCTGCGGCTTGTCCTGCGGCGGTGCGGCGCCGTCGAGCGCATCACCGCCCTCATTCATGACCAGCGCCGGCTCGTGCCCGACATTCTCGATCCGCCCGCGCGCGATCACGCCGTCACCGTCAGCGGGATAGAGCGCGAACTTGATCGTCGAGGAGCCGATATTGAGAACGAGGAGAGCCGCACTCATTCCGCCGCTCCCTTGAGGGTGTCGCTGCGCCTTGCATAAAGCTGTGCGAGGGCGGCGGAGGCGAGGCGGGAATCAGCGCTGTCGGCGCGCGATGTCAGCATGATCGGCACCCGTGCACCGATCACGATCCCCGCCGATTCGGCGCCGGCGAGATAGATCAGCTGCTTGGCGATCATGTTGCCGCTCTCCAGATTGGGCGCGACAAGGATATCGGCCTGGCCCGCCACGGGCGAGTTGATCCCCTTGGCCTTCACGGCGGCGGGCGAGATGGCGTTGTCGAAGGCAAGCGGCCCGTCGATCAGCCCGCCCGTGATCTGGCCGCGGTCATGCATCTTGCAAAGCGCAGCCGCGACGAGGGTCGAGGGCAGGCGGCCCGTGACGGTCTCGACGGCGGAGAGCAGGGCGGCTTTTGGCATGTCGGTGCCGAGCGCCCGGCACAGATCAATGGCGTTCTGGACGATGTCCTGGAGCTCCTCAAGATCCGGGGCGATGTTGATCGCGGCATCGGTGACGAAGAGCATGCGCGGATAGCTCGGCACGTCCAGCGCGAAGATATGGCTCAGCCGGCGATCCGTGCGCAGCCCTTTCGACCGGCTGACCACGGCGCCGAGCAATTCGTCCGTGTGCAGCTTGCCCTTCATCAGCGCCTCGGCCCGGCCTTCGCGCACGAGTTCCACCGCGCGCTCGGCGGCGGCATGGGAATGGGGCACGTCGATGATCTCGAATTCGCTGATATCGAGATCCGCCTCGTCGGCGGCAGCGGCGATCTTCGCTTCCGGCCCGACGAGAACCGGGCGGATGATGCGCTCGCGCGCGGCGCGTATGGCACCGTCGAGGCTCAACTCGTCGCAGGGATGCACCACGGCGGTGACCAGCGGATCGTGCTCGCGGGTCTGTTCCACGAGCGCCTTGAAGCGTGCACTCGGCGCATGCAGCGTGATCTCCGGCAGGACGGCGCGGGGCCGGCGCACCTTCTCGCGCGGCGCGAGCACCCGCGCCTCGCCGCTGATGACCTCGTCGCCCTTCTGGTTGGTACAGCAACAGGCGAGCGTGACATGGCCCTTCTCGGCATTCTTGGCCGTGACCGTGACGCTGCTCGTGATCGTATCGCCCACACCGACCGGGCCACGGAAATGCAGGGACTGGTCGAGATAGATCGTTCCCGGGCCGGGCAGGCGGGTGCCCAGCACGGCGGATATCAGCGCGCCGCCCCACATGCCATGGGCGATGACGCGGTGAAAATGACCCTTTTGCGCGTAGTCATCGTCGAGATGGGCGGGGTTCACATCTCCCGACATCACCGCGAAGACATTGATATCCTCGCGCGTCAGGCTGCGCGTGATCTCGGCGCTGTCGCCGACGGCGATCTCGTCGAAGGTGCGGTTCTCGATATAATCCATTTCGAGCCTCTTTCCGGGGGGGGGCTGGTTCAGGCGAATCGGCTCACATGCGGATATGGCGACCGGCATCGACATACATGATGTTGCCCGTCATGCCGGCGGCACCGTCGCTCGCGAGGAAGCGTGCGGCCGCGCCGACTTCCTCGATCGTCACGAGGCGCCCCTCGGCCGAGCGCGCGCGGGCATCGTCGATCAGCGCGTCGAAATGCGAGATCCCCGAGGCCGCGCGCGTGGCGATCGGGCCGGGGGACAGGGCGTTGACGCGGATATCCGCCGCCCCGAGCTCGGCGGCCATGTAGCGCGTCGCGGCTTCGAGCGCCGCCTTGACCGGGCCCATGATGTTGTAATGGTCGACGACCTTCTCGGCGCCGTAATAGCTCACCGTCATCACGCTGCCGCCGTCGCGCATCAGCGGTTCGGCGGCGCGCGCCATGCGGATGAAGGAATGGCAGGAGATATCCATGGCCTGGGCGAAACCGTCGCGCGAGCAATCGACCACGCGCCCGTGCAGATCCTCGCGCGGACAGAAGGCGACGGAATGGAGCAGGAAATCGAGCCGGCCCCATTTCTGCGCGACGGCCTCGAACACGGCTGCGAGCTGAGCATCATCGCCGAGATCGAGCGGCAGCAGGAGCTGTGCGCCAAGCGCTTCGCTGACGGGGGCCACATGGGGCCTCGCCCGTTCGTTGAGATAGGTGATGGCGAGTTCGGCACCGGCCTCCGCGAAGGCGCGGGCGCAGCCGGCGGCAATGGATTTGTCATTGGCGATGCCGACAACGAGGCCGACCTTGCCGGCGAGTTCGCCCGTAACGGAATTCGCCTCGGTTTCCTTGCCGATCGCTTCGCTCATGGACTGGTCCTTTTTGCGGTGCACACAAGTCGAATTAGCATTCTTGCCGGCGCGCGCCATCAGGATAAGGTTTAGGCGACGCATATGACGATGATAACACGGCGCAACCGGGACCCGTGATCCCCGAAAGTTGGGCATTTGCACGTCTGGCAGGCGCCCGGCTGCACGAATTTGATGCGTTGCAGCAAATGCAGGGCCGCATGGCGAAGGGAAAAGCGGAAAGGCGACCGGCTCAGGCGCTTGCAGTTCCGGCGGCCTCGGCTAAAGTCGTGTCCGCAACGGGGGCAGATCGGGTATGAAGAAGTTGCTTTTGGTCATTGTCGCAGCGGCAGGGCTGTCGGCTTGCCAGACGACGCAGGAAGTCGCGGAGAACATGCGCGGTGAATGGATCGGCCAGCCGGTCGATTCATTCTTCGTCATGCATGGTCCACCGGTTTCGGAATATGCGCTCTCGGGCGGAGGCACGATCTATACCTGGCGCGGCGGCGAGGACAGCTTCACGCGACCGGCGCAGATCCGCAGCACGACCGTCGGCGGGCAGAGCTTCGGTTCCTCGCAGACCCGCTCGCGAACCACGCATCAGGGGCCGGGGAGAACGGTGACACGTTCGACGACAACATCCGCCTCGATCGGCTTTCCGGGCCTCACGCAGGATGTGATCGTGCGGCCTGCCGAGCGGGTCGAGCTGGTCTGTGAGGCGCAGATCTCGGTGGATGACGCGGGTATCATCGAGCAGGTGCGGATCAGCCGCGACACCGAAGGTCGCGGCTTCTCGTTTTCGCGCTGCGCGGAAGTCTTCGGCTCCTGATCGGCAATCGGCGCTTCAATCCCGCTTCATGGTGACGTTGAGCGCGGGCCTGGTGTTGATCGTCTGGAAGACCACGCAATAGCGCTCAGTCAGCTTCAGGAGCTGGTCGAGCTGCTCCTGGTCGGCATCGGTCTCGACATCGAAGGTGAGATTGATCTCGCGAAAGCCGACCGGCGCCTCCTTGTCGACGCCGAGCGTGCCGCGGAAATCGAGCACGCCCTCGGCATGCACGTCGCCGCGCCGGAGTGCGATGCCGAGGGCGGTGGCGACCGCTTTCAGCGTGACGCCGGCACAGGCGACCAGGGCTTCGAGCAGCATGTCGCCCGAACACAGTTCCGCACCGCTGCCGCCGGTGGCCGGGTGCAGCCCGGCCACGGCCAGCGCACGGCCGGTATCGACCTTGCAGGCGATGCCCTGCGCATCGATCGAGCCTTTCGCTGAGAGCGTGATCAGCGCGGCATCGGCATCATCGCGATATTGCTGCTTGAGCGGCGCTTGCAGCGTGCGCAGGGCCTGTCCGTCCATGGGGCGTTCCTTTCCTGATATTGCTTCCGGATAAAGCGTTTTGCCGCGCACGTCACCACCAATGACCGGCGGCCTGCGCGGTGCGCTCGGTCTGGGGCGGCTGGCGGGCCTCGTCGAGCGCTTCCAGCAAGCGTCTGACATCCTGCTCGAAACCGGTGCGCGTCTGCTGGCGGGGGCGAGCGAGGGTGATCGGCAATTCATCATGGATGCGCCCGGGGCGCGCGCGCATGACGAAGGCGCGATCGGCCAGCGTCACGGCCTCGGAGACGTCATGGGTCACCATCAGCACGATCGGGCGCACATCCTCCCACAGATCGAGCAGGGCCCCGTGCAGGCTCGCGCGGGTGAAGGCATCCAGCGCGGAGAACGGCTCGTCGAGGAGGAGCAGTTTGGGGCGCGTCACCAGCGCGCGGGCGATGGCGACACGCTGCTGCTGGCCACCGGAGAGATCGCGCGGCCAGCGCCCGGCATGTTCGGCGAGGCCGATCCGCTCCAGCGCATGCATGATGCGCGCATCGCGCTGTGCGCGCGGCAGATGGTCGATGCCGAAGCCGACATTGTCGGCGACGCTGAGCCAGGGCAGGAGGCGCGGCTCCTGAAAGACCACCGCGACGGCGGGATGCGGGCCGCTGATGGTCTCGCCATCCAGGCTGATTGTCCCGCCGGTGGCGTGGTCGAGGCCTGCGGCGAGGCGCAGGAGCGTGGTCTTGCCGCAGCCCGATCCACCGATCAGCGCGGCGATCTCGCCGGTGCGGATTTCGAGATTGATATTGGACAGGGCTTGCGTCCCGTCCGCATAGGTCTTGGCGAGATGGGAAAGGGTGAGCATTACAGGCGCTCCCTGACGGTATCCTGCCAGCGAATGAGCGGGGCAGTGAGGGTGACGAGCAGCCAGTCCGCGGCCTTGCCGAGCAGGGCGAAGGCGATGATGGCGGCGACGATCTGGTCGGTCATGCCCATCTGCTGGCCATCGACGAGCAGATAGCCGAGGCCCTCCGAGGCGCCCATGAATTCCGCCGCGACGACGAACATGAAACCGAGGCCGAGCCCCGAGCGCAGCGCGGTGAGGGTCTCCGGCAGGATCGCCGGCAGCAGGATGCGCCGGGCCATCGCCGGACGCGAGAGCCGGAAGGCGCGCCCGACTTCGACGAGTTTGCGGTCGACGGAGAGAATGCCCTGCGCCACGCCGAGATAGACCGGGAAGAACACGCCGACGGCAATCAGCATGACCTTGGAGGTCTCGAAGATGCCGAACCAGAGAATGAACAAGGGCACCCAGGCGATCGAGGGCACCGCGCGCAGAGCCTGCAGGGTCGGATCGAGCAGTTTGCGCAGAAACCCGCTCGCCCCCGAGAGCGCGCCGAAAATGATGCCGGCGACGGCACCCAGCGCGAAACCGGCCAGAACCCGCCAGAGTGTCGCCCAGACATGGCGCCAGAGATCGCCGTAGAGCGCGAGTTCGTGGAAGGCGCTTGCGATGCGGCTCGGTGGCGGCATCAGCCGTCCCTCGGCGAGGCCGAAGCTGACGGCGGCTTCCCAGCCGATGGCGAGCCCCAGCGGCAGGATCAACGCGAGCGCGAACTGGTCGCTGAACCAGTGCCTGCGGGAATGCATGCGGGATCCGGCTGCGTTCGGCGCCACACCCGTCGCGGCAGGCTGGTGCGAGCCTGCCGCCGGCTCGGTCGCGTCATGGGTGTCTGCTGCCTGTGGCAGGGCCATGCTCGTCTCCTCGCGGTGCGTCACGCGATACGCGTTTCGGTTACTGCGTCGAGGCAGGGTTGAAGCGCGTGTCGATCAGGGCGTCGAGATGCGTCTCGACTTCGACATTACGGCGAATCACGCCCGCCTCCTGAAGGGCGAGGCCGGCCTGCAGGATGGTCTCGCGCTGGCCGTTACCGATGCCGGAATGGGTCAGATCGGTGCGCTCGAACTGCCGCGCGACCACGTCCTGCGGCAGGCGGGTGAACTCCTGGAACAGCGCCTGGATTGCCTTTGGATCGGACAGGGCCTCGGCGCGGGCGCGCTCATAGGCGGCGATGACGCGCTCGACCAGCTCCGGATGCTCTTCGGCGAAGGCGGTGCGCACGTTGAGAATGCCCCAGCTATTGGCATCGGCGTCGCGGTAGAACAGGCGCGCGCCGCTCTCGAGCTCGGAGGCTGCCATCATCGGATCGAGCCCGGCCCAGGCCTGCACGTCGCCGCGTTCCAGCGCGAGGCGACCATCGGCATGCTGGAGCAGCACGAGACGCACGTCCCGCTCGGTCAGGCCGGCGGAGGCCAGCGCACGCACGAGGAAGATGTGCGGATCGGTGCCGCGCGTCACCGCGACGGTCTTGCCTGCGAGATCGGCGACGCTCTCGATTTCGCTATCGGCGCTTGTGACAAGCGCGGTCCATTCCGGCTGGGAATAGACGTAGATCGCGTTGATCGGATTGCCGTTGATGCGCCCGATCAGGGATGCGGCGCCGGCGGTCGAACCGAAATCGAGGGAGCCGGCATTGAGGAATTCGAGCGCCCGGTTGGAGCCGTGAGACTGCACCCAGCGCACGTCGATCCCGTCTTCCGCCAACGCTTCCTCAAGATAGCCGCGCTCCTTCAGGAGCAGGCTGACGGGGTTGTAGGTGGCATAATCAACGCGGATCTCGCTGGGAGTCTGGGCAGAGACGTTCGTCATGCCGAACGCTGCCAGAGTGATAAAGCTTGCGAGGACTTTTTTGAAACGCGTGAAACGGCGCATGGCTTGCCCTTTCGCCTTAAATTTGTGATGAAATCTAACCGCATGCGTGTGGCAGAAACCGAAAACGCATGCGCAGATTGTTGTATGGCTGGATCAATCCGTTCGTTTTGTAGAACGGCGCGATTCAATTTGTCAATCGCGGCTGCTTTGAAAATTTAAATCCGTTGCAGCTATGTAAAATTAGTCGACCCGCGCGGCAGGGCGGTCTTCCATGCGGGCGGCCTCGATCCCGCATGGATGGGCGGTCCGCATCGATCGCACCACCCGAACCCGCCTGCGCATATCTCTCTCGGCGCCTGCACACGCTTGCGCCGCGCTGGCGTATCGGGTTTGATCCGGCGCCGTCTTCACAATGCGAGTTCGCCATGTTCAAGGGTCTGAGTGCCTTTCCGCTGACTCCGCTGAATGCGCAGGGGATCGACGAAGCTGCCTTCATCGGGCTGGTTCAGTGCCTTGTCGCTGCGGGGGTCGATTCGATCGGCGCGCTCGGTTCGACCGGCAGCTACCCCTATCTCGATCGGGCCGAACGCCGGCGCGCTGCGGCGCTGGCGGTGGAGCATGCGGCGGGGATCCCGGTTATGCTGGGCATTGGTGCCCTGCGCCAGCGGGACGTGTTGCACCATGCGCAGGACGCGCAGGCGGCCGGAGTCTCCGGGCTTCTGCTGGCGCCGGTCTCCTATCAGCCGCTGCGGCCCGACGAGGTCTACGGCCTGTTCGAGGCCGTGGCGCGGAACGCATCCGTGCCGATCTGCGTCTACGACAATCCGCGCACGACACATTTCGATTTCGATGATGATCTCTATGCAGCGCTCGCCGCGCTACCGCAGATCGGCTCGATCAAGATACCGGGCGTGCCGACGGAGCCGGAAGTGGCGCGCGCCCACGTGTCAAGGCTGCGCGGCCTCGTTCCGGCACGGGTCACGATCGGGGTCAGCGGCGATGCCTTCGCCGCGACGGGCCTCAATGCCGGATGTGACGCGTGGTATTCGGTCATCGGCGGGCTCTTCCCGCATGCGGCGCTCGCCCTCACCCGCGCCGCTCAGGCGGGCGACGCGGCGCGGGCGATGCAGCTGTCACAGGCGCTCTCCCCGTTCTGGGACGCTTTTGCGCGCAATGGCGGCGGGATGCGCGTGATGGCCACCGCCGCCACGCTCATGGGTCTGACGAAGCCCGACAGCCTGCCTGCGCCCCTGCGCGAGATCACGGGGGCCGAGCGCGAACGCATCGCGCAGATCATCGCTGCCTGCGATCCGTCCTGATCCCGCGACGTTGCGCGAACCGGGTTCAGCGCTGCGCCATCCGGTCCATCGCCTTGGCGAGCTCGGCATCCTTGCCGGTGACGCCGTCGGCATCATGGGTGGTCAGGACGACCTCGACGGTCTTGTAGACATTGTACCATTCGGGATGGTGATCCATCTTCTCGGCGGTGAGCGCCACCTTGCTCATCCAGCCGAACGCATCGACGAAATCGGCGAAGACGAAGGTCTTTTGGATGGCCTCCCGGCCTTCGACCTTCTCCCAGCCCTCGAGCGTTTCCAGGAGATCGTCGAGTTCCGCATTGCTGAGCCGCTCACCGGACATGGGTCTTTCCTTTCATGCTGCGCGTATGCCGTTTCGAGGTGCACCCGGTACGGGGCCGGCCTAGCGATTGCCCGCCAGGGCCATCCCCGCAAACGGATATGCCGCCTCTACGAGATAGGGCCCGCCGCCGGTGATGTCACGGGCGGAGAACAGGCTGACATGGCCGACCTCGAAGCCCAGATCCGGAAACCGGCCCTGCCTTGCGATATAATCGGCAGCACGCAGCGGATCGACGCCGCGCAGCCGTGCCAGCGTCACATGCGGCACGAACTTGCGCTTCTCCGGGGCCAGCCCGGCCCGGCGCAGGCGCCGTTCGATCTCCGCCTGAAGATCGGCGAGTTCGCGGGTGAGGCGGGCACGTACGATCAGCGCATGCGGGCGGTCGCCGCCGAACACGTCGAACCCCTCGAAAGTCACCGCGATCGGCGCCCGGGGACGTATCTCGGCGAGCCCGGTATCGATCTCGTGCGCCACATGGCCGTCGACATCGCCGATGAAACGCAGGGTGAGGTGATAATTGTCCGGATCGATCCAGCGCGCACCCGGCAGGCCGGCGCGAAACAGCGCGAGGCGTTCGACGAGATCTGCAGGGATTTCCAAACCTGCGAACAAGCGTGGCATCGGCGCCTCCCGTCATTCCCCAGCACGACCATTGTGGACGATCAGAGGGCCGGCGCAAGAGGCGCGCCGGTCTTCTCCACGCCGCTTTGGCCCGTGTGGCGGGCCTTTCTGATTGTGCAGGCATCATGCAAACAATTTTTGCTATGTGTGCGTTTCAGTTCACTCTTATGAAACCCCTGCCGGCATAACCTATCGTCACGCTCAGAACCCATGGATGATCGATGAGCCCTGCGGAAGCAATGATCGAAGAGGTGGATGACATCCTCGCCGGCACCGATCGCCGCCGGCGCATGGCGATGCTGCGTCAGATCACCAATCTCTTCGTCGACAATGCCCGCTGGCTCGACGAGAACGTCATTGCGACCTTCGACGAAGTGATGTTGCGGCTCGCTAGGGATGTCGATTTCCGCGTGCGCTATGCGGTCTCCGAGCGCCTTGCCGACATTCCGCGCGCGCCGCTGAAGATGGTGCGCGAACTCGCTTTCGACGACAATTACGAAGTCGCGACGCCGGTGCTGGGGCGCTCCGAACAACTCGGCGACGACGATCTGATCTTCGTGGTTGAGACCAAGAGCGCCATGCATGTGCTGGCGGTATCGCGCCGCAGCAGCCTCTCGGAGCGCGTCACCGATTCCATCATCGCCCGCGATGAGGACGATCCCATCCGCGCGCTCGCCGTGAACGAGGGCGCGCGATTCTCCGATGACGGTTTCGCGCGGCTGATGGCGCGCTCGCAGGATGACCCCGAGATTCAGGATGCGCTCAACTATCGCGGCGAACTGACGCCCGAGCAGGTCGAGAAACTGGCCGATTCAGTGCGCGACAAGGTTCGCCAGACGCTGGTCGACGAACTCGGCGAGCGCATGGAGAAAGCAATCGATTCGGTAATCGCCGACATGCAGAAGAAATTCGTTCCCGATCGCGGGCGCGAATTCCTCGCGGCCGATCTCGACATGGCACGCCAGTTCATCAAGGAGCGCGGCAAGGATCAGCCGGTCCAGGAGGCCGAGCTCGTCCAGTGGATCAAGCGCAACCGCATGGAAGACGTGCTGGCTGCGATCGCCGACAAGGTCGGCATCGATCTCGGCAAGGTCGTGAACGCGTTCTACGCACCGCGTTTCGATGCGATCCTCTTCATCGCCTCGGCAGCGGGTCTGACCTGGCCGAATTTCAAGACGCTGCTGGGCAAGCGCAGCGGGCGCCAGCCCTCGGTCGAGCTGCTCGAAGAGGCCTACAACGTCTTCCAGCGCCTCAAGCCGGAAACGGCGCGGCGCGTGGTGCATTATGCCGTCTCGCAGGCCAAGGCCGGCGCGGCGCAAAAGCGCAGGCAGAAAGCCGGGGCCGAGCCGGAAGTGGCTGCTTCCGGGAGGGGCACGTCACCAGATACGGCGAACAAGTCTCCGGCGCAGACGCCGTCTCCCGATGTATCGCAGACGGCGAACAGCGCGCGCGGCGGCCTGACCTCGCTCGCCGGCGCCATGCGCGACATGGTCAGCCGCGTCGCCGGTCAGATGAACGGTACGTCGCCCCCCGGCGCGACGCTTGCCACCCGCCCTGTCGCCGCCGCGACAGCATCGGGACAGGCGGCGGGCAAGGTCGCGGGCAAGGTCGTCGGCAACCCTGTGGGCAGTGCGACGGGCAAGAGCACCGGCAAGAGCACCGATAAGACCGTGGGCAAGACGGTCGGCAAGACGGTCGGCAAACCCGTCGACGGCAAATCCTTCCCGCGCAAGGCGCCGGGCGGAGGTTCTGCCAGCCCGGCGCCCCGGAAGGTCACCGGCAAGCCGGTCAAGGGCCGCCCGGTAACGAGCGGCAAATCCTGATCCCCGTTCGGCCCCTCACGGCGCCGGATTGCAATATTGCAGGTGGATCGCGTCGATACGCTCTTCCAACTCGGGCGTGATCGTCACGTCGATCGAATCGATATTGGTCTTCAGCTGCTCCAGCGTGGTCGCGCCGATGATGTTGCTGGTGACGAAGGGGCGGCTGGTGACGAAGGCGAGCGCCATCTGCGCCGGGTCGAGCCCGTATTCGCGAGCCAGCGCGGTATAGGCCTCGTAGGCGAGCATTGCGACCGGCTTTTCGTAGCGCTGGAGCCGCTCGAAGAGCTGCTTTCGGGAACCTTTCGGCAGCGCGCCGCCGGCATATTTGCCGGTGAGATAGCCCTGCGCCAGGGGTGAATAGGCCAGCAACCCGACATGTTCGCGCATGGCGAGTTCGGCCAGATTCACCTCGAAAGTCCGGTTGACCAGCGAGTATGCGTTCTGGATCGACGCGACACGCGGCGCATCCGTGTGCTCCGCATGGGCGAGATAGCGCATCGCGCCCCAGGCCGATTCGTTGGAGATGCCGACATGGCGCACCTTGCCGGCACGTACCAGTTCAGCCAGCACATCGAGGGTGGATTCGATGCTGTGCTCCGGCTCGCGGACATTGCGGAAGATCGTGGCATTGGAGCCGAAGGCGCTGACGGCGCGGTCGGGCCAGTGCACCTGATAGAGATCGATGTAGTCGGTGCGCAGACGTTTCAGGCTCTTGTCTACCGCTTCCAGAATCTGTGCGCGCGAGAGCTCCGCCGGGGAGCCGTCATCGCGGAACCAGGTATTCTGCGAGCGCCCGATCACCTTGGTGGCGAGGATCACGTCGGCGCGGTTTTTCCGCTGCGCCATCCACGAGCCGATGATCTCCTCCGTCGCGCCCTGCGTCCCGGCCTTTGGCGGGACGGGGTAGAGCTCGGCGGTGTCGATGAAATTGATGCCGCGTTCGAAGGCGTAATCCATCTGCGCGTGGCCCTCGGCCTCGCTGTCCTGTTCGCCCCAGGTCATGCTGCCGAGGCAGATGGCGCTGACCTGGAGTCCGGTGCGACCGAGGGGTCTGTATTGCATGCTTTGAGTCCTTCGTGGATGCGTGGCGATTCAATCTGCGTATGAGCATAGAGTATCATTCGCGCAGGGGAGTACCAGCAATGTCACGAACGGGTGGCGGGCCTCATCCCTCTTGCAAAACCGCCGCTGCGGCGGCACAAGTCGCCGCATGCTGCACGTCAATGATCTCACCTACCGGCTCGGCGAGCGCATTCTGCTCGACAACACTTCCTTCGCGGTGCCCGACGGGGCGCGGGTGGGGATCGTGGGGCGCAACGGCACCGGCAAGACGACGCTGTTTCGCATTCTTCTGGGCGAGCTCTCCCCGGAAACCGGCCAGGTCGGCATGCCGAAGGGGCGGCGCATCGGCACCGTGGCGCAGGAGGCGCCGGGCGGGCCGGAGAGCCTGATCGAGGTGGTGCTCGCCGCCGATACCGAGCGCGCCCGGCTGATGGCCGAGGCCGAGACCGCCGAGGGCGTTCACCGCGCCGAGATCGAGACGCGTCTGACCGATATCGGCGCGTATTCCGCGCCGGCGCGCGCGGCGGCGATCCTGCATGGGCTGGGTTTTGATGCCGAGGCGCAGGCGCGACCGTGCGCGTCCTTCTCCGGGGGCTGGCGCATGCGCGTGGCGCTCGCTGCCGTCCTCTTCTCCGAGCCCGATCTCCTGCTTCTTGATGAGCCCACCAACTATCTCGATATCGAAGGCACGCTCTGGCTCTATGATTATCTGGCGCGCTACCCGCATACGGTGCTGGTCATCAGCCACGATCGCGACCTGCTCGATACCTGTGTCGATCACATCCTGCATCTCGATAGTGCGAAGCTGACGCTCTATCGCGGCGGCTATACCTCGTTTGCCCGGCAGCGGGCAGAAAAGCAGATGCTTTTGCAAAAGAGCGCGGCCAAGCAGGAGAGTGAACGCAAGCATCTGCAGAGCTTCGTCGACCGCTTTCGCGCCAAGGCCACCAAGGCGCGCCAGGCGCAATCGCGGCTCAAGCGCCTCGAGAAGCTGCAGCCCATCGTCACCATCACCGAGGAGGCGACGCTTCCCTTCGATCTGCCCAGCCCCGAGAAGCTGCTATCGCCGCCCCTGATCGCGCTCGACGGCGCGGCGGCGGGTTACGATGAGAAACCGGTGCTCGATCGGATCAGTCTCTCGATCCTGCCCGATGACCGGATCGCGCTGCTCGGCGCCAATGGCAACGGTAAATCAACCTTCTGCAAGTTGATTGGCGGGCGACTGCCCCCGTTGAAGGGCGAGATGGTCGCCTCGTCGAAGATGAAGGTCGCGTATTTCGCCCAGCACCAGCTCGACGAGTTGCGCCCGCAGGCGAGCCCCGTCGCGCATGTGGCCGAGCGCATGCCCGGCGCGCCGGAGGCGAAGATCCGCGCCCGCGCGGCCCGGTTCGGCTTTCCCGGAAACAAGGGTGATACGCCGGTCGAGAAGCTCTCCGGCGGCGAGAAGGCGCGGCTGCTGATGGGGCTCGCGGCGTTTGACGGGCCACATCTTCTGATTCTCGACGAGCCCACCAACCACCTCGATATCGACAGCCGGCAGGCGCTCGTCGAGGCGATCGCCGGTTTCAACGGCGCGGTGATCATCGTCAGCCATGACCGCTTCCTCGTCGAGGCCTGCGCCGACCGGCTCTGGCTGATCGGCGGCGGGCGGGTGAAGCCCTTCGATGGCGATATGGAGGATTACCGCAAATTCGTGCTCTCGGGGGGGCTGAACCAGACGGGCGGTCGTGATTCCAGCCGTGAAGAGCGTCCCGCCCGCAACGATGATCGCAAGTCCGCAGCCGAGAAGCGCGCCCGCCAGGCGCCTCTGCGCAAGCAACTCGCGCAGGTGGAGGCACGTATCGAGAAGTTTACCGGGGTGATCGCCAAGATCGACGCGGCCATCGGTGACGGTGAGGCCTTCCGGCGCGATCCACAGAAAGCCGCCGAGATTTCCCGCATGCGCGGCGAAGCGGCGGAGGCGCTGGAGCGGGCGGAAGAAGAGTGGCTGGAGATTTCGCAGGCGCTCGAAGGCTGATTAGCCGTGATCCGGTTAAAACAGCTTTGCAGACCCGCCGGATACGCATGAGGATTGCCGACGGCACCATACGCGGCTACGAATTGCTTGCAAGGCGATGCAACGAGAAGAAGGGCGCAAGGCCGTGGGCAGCAACATATCCGACGATCTGAAATCCGCAGCTCTGGTCTACCACACGCATCCCAAACCCGGGAAGCTGGAGATCCAGCCGACCAAGCCGCTGGGCAACCAGCGCGATCTCGCGCTTGCCTATTCGCCGGGCGTGGCGGCGGCCTGCGAGGCGATCGTCGAGGATCCGGACAGGGCCGGCGAACTGACTGCGCGGCAGAACCTCGTCGCCGTCGTCTCCAATGGCAGCGCCGTTCTGGGGCTTGGCAATATCGGCCCGCTCGCCTCCAAGCCGGTGATGGAGGGCAAGGCGGTTCTGTTCAAGAAATTCGCCGGGATCGACGTGTTCGATATCGAGATCAAGGCGGACGAAGTCGAGCGCATCGTCGATGTCGTCGCCGCGCTCGAGCCGACCTTTGGCGGCATCAATCTCGAGGATATCAAGGCGCCCGAATGCTTCGACGTCGAGGAGCAGCTCAAGGCGCGCATGGACATCCCCGTCTTCCACGACGACCAGCACGGCACGGCGATCATCGTCGGCGCGGCGGTGACGAACGCGATGGTACTCGCCGGCAAGGATCTCTCGCAGATCAAGGTGGTCACCTCCGGCGCCGGCGCAGCCGCCATCGCCTGCCTCAACCTGCTGGTGACGCTCGGCGTGAAGCGCGAAAATATTACCGTCACCGATATCGAGGGTGTGGTCTATCAGGGCCGCGAGGCGCAGATGGATCGCTGGAAGGCTGTCTATGCGCAGGATACGCAGGCGCGTAGCCTCGCCGACGTAATCGCGGGCGCCGATGTCTTCCTCGGCCTCTCGGCTGCGGGCGTGCTCAAGCCGCATCTTCTGGAGAAGATGGCCGAGCGCCCGCTGATCATGGCTCTGGCCAATCCCAATCCCGAAATCATGCCGGACGAGGCGCAGGCGGCGCGGCCCGATGCGATGATCTGCACCGGGCGCTCGGATTATCCCAACCAGGTCAACAACGTCCTGTGCTTCCCCTATATCTTCCGCGGGGCGCTCGATGTCGCGGCCACCACCATCAACGAGGAGATGAAGGCGGCAGCGGTCAAGGCGATCGCGGCGCTTGCCCGCGAGGCGCCCTCGGAAGTCGTGGCGCGCGCCTATGGCGGCGAGGCGCGGCCCTTCGGCAAGCAATCGCTGATCCCGAGCCCGTTCGATCCGCGCCTGATCCTGCGCATCGCCCCCGCCGTGGCCCGTGCGGCGATGGAGAGCGGCGTGGCGCGCCGGCCGATTGCCGATTTCGAGGTCTATGAGGATTCGCTGCAGCGCTTTGTCTTCCGCTCCGGCTTCCTGATGAAGCCGCTGATCACCAAGGCGCGGGCCGAGCCCAAGCGCGTGATCTATGCCGAGGGCGAGGACGAGCGCGTCCTGCGCGCGGCCCAGGTACTGCTCGAAGACGGTATCGCCAGACCGATCCTGATCGGGCGCCCCTCCGTGGTCGAGACACGGCTCAAGCGCTTCGGCCTGTCGATCCGCCCGGGCGTCGATTTCGAGCTGGTCAATCCGGAAGACGATCCGCGCTATCGCGATTACGTCGCGACCTATCTCGACGTGGCCGGGCGCAAGGGCATCACGCCCGATGCTGCGCGCACGCTGGTGCGCACCAATTCCACGGTGATCGGGGCGATCGCCGTGCGGCGCGGGGATGCGGATGCGCTGATCTGCGGGCTGGAGGGGCGCTTCGCCTCGCGCTTACGCCATATCAAGGACATTCTCGGCCTCGCTCCAGGCGTGCGCGAATATTCCGCCATGTCCCTGATGATCACCAATAAAGGCGCCTATTTCCTCGCCGACACGCATGTGCGCCCCGATCCCACCGCCGAGGAAATCGCCGACATGACGGTGGCCTGCGCCGAGCATGTCACGCGTTTCGGCATCGCGCCGAAGATCGCGCTCGTCTCGCATTCGGATTTCGGCTCCGCCGATACGCCCTCCGCCATGAAGATGCGCGAGGCGCTGCAGATCATCCGCGAGCGCGCACCCGCGCTCGAAGTCGATGGCGAAATGCAGGCCGATACGGCGCTCTCCCAGATCATCCGCGAGCGGGTGATGCCGCATTCGCGGCTGGAGGGAGAGGCGAATGTGCTGATCATGCCGAATCTCGATGCCGCCAACATCGCCTACCAGCTCACCAAGGGGCTGGCCGATGCGCTGCCCGTCGGCCCGATCCTGATCGGCCCGGCCCGACCCGCCCATGTGGTGACGCCCTCGGTAACAGCGCGCGGCATCGTCAATATCACCGCCATCGCCGTCGTGGAGGCGCAGGCCGCGCCTTGAGCCGCCGCACCACATGCAAATTTCCCGCAAACGAAGCCGTATCGCAGCGTTGACCTTCTTCGCCGCACGGCTTATCTCCCGCTCATCATGTCGCGCAAACCCATCGTCATATTGCCCGATACCCGCCTGAGGCAGGTCTGCGAGCCCGTCATCGCCATCACGGACGAGATCCGTGATCTGGCAAAGGACATGCTCGATTCGATGTATGCCGCGCGCGGCATCGGCCTCGCCGCCATCCAGATCGGCGTGATGAAGCGCGTTGTGGTCTGCGATCTCGGGAAGGAGATACCGGGCAAGTTCGACGAGGAGGGTGAGCCGGAGACGGAGCCCGATCCGCAGGTCTTCGTCAATCCGGAGATCGTCTGGCGCTCGGAGGATGTGAGTACCTACGAGGAAGGCTGCCTGTCGATTCCGGACTATACCGAGGAAGTCGAACGCCCCGCGAGCATCCGCTTCCGCTATCTCACGCTGGACGGCGAGCCGCGCGAGGAGGAGGCCGAGGGCCTGCGCGCGACCTGCATGCAGCATGAGATCGACCATCTCGACGGCAAGCTGTTCATCGATTACCTCTCGAAACTGAAACGCGACCGGGTGATCCGGAAATTCACCAAGGCGGCGAAGCGCGAAGCCACGGCCTGAAGCCGCGGCCCCGTGGGATCGCGAAACACATTCCAAAAGTGAGGTCCGCACCATGAGCCTGCGCATCGTCTTCATGGGCACGCCGGAATTCGCGGTGCCCACGCTCTCCGAAATCATCGGCCAGGGCCATGAGGTCGTTGCCTGCTATACCCGTGCGCCTGCGCCCGGCGGGCGGGGCATGGCGACACGGCAATCGCCCGTCCATGCCATGGCGGAGGGATTCGGTATCCCCGTCTTCACGCCCAAAAGCCTGCGTGATCCGCAGGTCCAGGAGACGCTGGCCTCGCACGCAGCGGATGCTTTCGTCGTGGTCGCCTATGGCATGATCCTGCCGCAGGCGGTGCTCGAAATCCCCCCGCTCGGCTGCCTCAACCTGCACGCCTCCGATCTGCCACGCTGGCGCGGTGCGGCGCCGATCCAGCGCGCGGTGATGGCGGGTGATGCCGAGACGGGCGTCGCGGTGATGAAGATGGAGGCCGGGCTCGATACCGGCCCCGTCGGCATGGTCGAGCATGTCCCGATCGAGGCGGACATGACGGCGGGTGAATTGCATGACCGGCTGATGATCCTTGGTGCCGATCTGATGGTGCGCGCGCTCGCGGCACTCTCGCGCGATGCGCTTGATTTCAAGCCGCAGCCGGAAGAAGGCGTGAGCTATGCGGCCAAGATCACCAATGGTGATGCCGAGATCGCCTGGACCATGCCAGCCAGGCGCATCCATGACCAGGTGCGCGGCCTCTCACCCTTTCCCGGCGCCTTCTTCATGGCCGATTGCGGAAAAGGTTTCGAGCGGGTGAAGGTCTTGCGCACACGCGTCGAGAGCGAGACCGGGTCGCAAGCGTCGCCTGGCACGCTCCTTGACGACGAGGGTCTCGTCGCCTGTGCCGAGGGGACGATCCGGCTGCTGCAGGTGCAGCGCTCCGGCAAATCCGCGATGCCCGCTGCCGAGATGCTGCGCGGGGCGCGGCTTGAGCCCGGCGCGCTGCTTGTCCAGCCCTGATCCGGGCGCGGGCCGTGGAACGCATCACCCATCGCTACATGCTCGTCGTCGAATATGACGGCGCCCCCTTCACCGGCTGGCAGCGACAGGAGAACGGGCTCGCCGTGCAGCAACTGGTCGAGGAGGCGATCGAAGTCTTTGCCGGGAGACCCGTGCGGCTGCATTGCGCCGGGCGCACGGATTCGGGGGTCCATGCGCTGCATCAGGTGGTCCATGTCGATCTCGACAGGCCGATGCGCGTCGACAAGATCCGCGATGCCACCAATGCGCAGATGCGCGATCATCCGGTGGTAGTGCGCGAGGTGCGCGAAGTCACCGAGGCCTTCCATGCCCGGCTGAGCGCCGTGCGCCGGCATTATCTCTATCGCATCCTCAACCGCCCCGCCCCGGCCTCCGTCGATCGCGGGCGGGTCTGGCACGTGCGCCAGCGCATTGATGCCGATGTGATGCACGAGGCGGCCCAGAGCCTCGTCGGGCATTTTGATTTCACCACCTTCCGCGCCACGCAGTGCCAGGGCCGCACCCCGTGGAAGACGCTGGAGCGGCTCGACGTAAGCCGTGCGGGCGACGAGATCCATATCCGCGCCGCGTCACGCTCCTTCCTGCATCACCAGGTGCGCTCGATGGTGGGCACGCTCGCCCAGGCGGGGATCGGGCGCTGGCGGGTGCAGGATGTCGCTGATGCCCTGCATGCCTGCGACCGGCGCGCCTGTGGCCCGGTCGCGCCCGCGCACGGGCTCTATTTCACCGGCGTCGATTATCCGCCCGAGGCGCTGATCTCGCCGGGCGAGGCGACGAATCCGTAACCCCACCAGGCCGCCGCCGTCAGGGCGAGGATGATGACGAGCGCCACGAGCACCGCCGTGGTCGCGCCGCGTCGCGGTGCCGCGCCGTTGTCATTGGCCGGAGGTGGTGGTCGGAACTGCTCCATCACCGC
The DNA here is from genome assembly GCF_900094735.1 of Saliniramus fredricksonii. Classification (NCBI taxonomy): domain Bacteria; kingdom Pseudomonadati; phylum Pseudomonadota; class Alphaproteobacteria; order Hyphomicrobiales; family Salinarimonadaceae; genus Saliniramus; species Saliniramus fredricksonii. Next base: position 2,317,587 of record NZ_FMBM01000002.1, on the reverse strand, counting down.
AGCCGGGATCAGCCGCCAGATCGCGACGAGGGCGATGGCGAGGACGATGATGTCGTCGATCAGGCCGTAAACGGGGACGTAATCGGGGATCAGATCCAGGGGGAAGATCACGTAGAGCACGGCGAAGCCGGCGAGCAACCGCGCCGCGACAGGGGTGCGCTGATCGGCGAGCATGCGCAGGAACAGGCGCGTATCGCGCATCAGATTCTTGGCCGCTTCGCGTATTCTCACCATCGCGTTCCGCTCGCTGGTTGACGGGTTTTGCCGGAACCTAGGGGCTGTGTGCCGCGCTGTCAGCCCCGGATCGGCATCTGTGCTTCCGATTTTGCCGCTCCCTGATGCGAACGCCTGCACGGGCGCGGCGTTCCGTCACGCGCATCAGACAGCCGGAAACAGCCCGAGGCGGGCTTCGCGCGTCTGCATGAGGAGTTCGGCAATGACCTCGAGGGCGTGTTCCAGCTGCCCGGTCCCGGCATTGCCGAGGCAGATTCGCAAACCGGCCTCCGGCGCTTGCGGATCGGCCATGAAGGCTTCCGGCGGCGCGAGATGGATGTCGCGGCGCGCGCCGGCCAGGACGATGTCGCGCGCGCGCGCCGTCGGCAAGGGTATCCAGACATGCAAACCATCTACCGCCTGTGGCGCGAGCCAAGGGCCGAGGCGCGCGCGCGCCATCCGGCAACGGGCCTGCGCCTGCGCGCGGATCGATTGTGCCACGGATCTGTCGAGCCCCTCGCCGAGCCCCTGCTCCATGATCAGCCCGCTTACCGGATCGGCCATGGAGCGGGTCGCCTGGAGCCAATGATTGCAGGCCTGCGTCGTGCCCTCGGGGGCGAGGAGATAGCCGGTGCGCAGGCCCGGCGCGAGGCTCTTCGAAAGGCTGCCGACATGGAAGCACCGCTCCGGGGCGAGTTGCGCCAGCGCCGGAAGCGCAGGCGCGAAGACCGCGTAGACATCGTCCTCGATCAGGGTCAGCTCCGCCGCGCGCGCAATATCCGCGATGTCGCGCCGGCGCGCCGCCTGCATCAGGGCGCCGGTGGGATTCTGCATGGACGGCATCAGATAAGCCACCCGCGGCGGATCCGGCCGCGCCAGGGCCGCGCGCAACGATTCAGGGGTGACGCCCTGTTCGTCCATGGCCAGCGGGACCAGTTCGCGCCCGAGCATGCGCGCGGCCCGCAGCGCGCCCGGATAGGTCACTTCCTCGATGGCGAGAGGCCCCGGCGGCGCGGATGCCAGCGCGATGAAAATCGCATGCTGGGCGCCGGAGGTGACGAAGAGCCGGTCCGGATCGAAGGCGAGGCCGCGTTCATCGGCGAGCCTGCGCGCGAGCAGGGTGCGGTGAGATGGCCGTCCTGCCGGCGCCTCATAGGCGTTGAAATGGCGGGCATCGACTTTCTCCGCAACGCGCCCGAGCAGCGCCTTCAGCATCGGCGCGGTCAGGACCGGTGGCGGCAGATTGACGCTGAGATCGATCCGCGCGTTCTCGCGTGCCCCGTCGCGCGCCCCTTCGCGCGCAGCGGTCTCGTTGACGAACATGCCGCGCCCCTTCTGCCCGTTGGCGAGGCCGCGCCGCTGCAGCGTCTCATAGGCGCGGGTGACGGTGCCGAGGCTGATCGAGAGGCGATGGGCGAGATCACGATGCGCCGGCAGGCGCGCGCCGGCGGGTATCACGCCCGCGAGAATATCCTCGGCGAGCGCCGCCGTCAGGCGCTCATGCGCAAGGCCGGGCGGCGGGGCGAGGCGGGGTGTCCAGGGGGAGGTGAGTTTCATGGCGGTGACTCAGTGAATGTCATAGGACAATTTATCACGGGATGATATCCGTCAAGCGCTGAGCAGTACTTAAAAAGTGCTCCGTGGCAAGAATATGCTTGTGCATGTGCGGTTGATTGCGCATGACAATATTTCAATGCATCCAAAGTGTACCAATACGCCATGCCGCTCGAACTGATCGCCGCCTATGCGGTTTTCGCCTTTGTCGGGGCCGCCACGCCGGGGCCGAACAATTTTCTCTTGCTCGCATCCGGGATTCGCGCGGGCTTTCGCCGGACCCTGCCCTTCGTCTTCGGCATCAGCCTCGGCTTCGCGACGCTGCTCGGCCTGATCGGCGCGGGGCTCGGTACGCTGTTCGTGCATTTTCCACAGGCGCAGATCGCGCTCAAGCTGCTGGGTACCGGCTATTTTCTCTGGCTCGCCTGGAAGATCGCCGGGGCGAGCGTTGCCCGCTCCGATGACACCCGTCCGCTGATGGGTTTCTGGACCGGTGCGGCGTTTCAATATGTCAATCCGAAGGCCTGGCTGATCTGCATCACGGCGGTCTCGCTCTACCTGCCGGCGGGTGCGGGTTACGGCGCGCTTGCCGTGCTGGTCGCACTCGCGATCGCGGTCGGCATGCCGGCCAATCTCGCCTGGGCCGGGGCAGGACAGGGCATGCGCCGCTTCATCGCCTCGCCGGTTTATCTGCGGCGGTTCAATCTCGCGATGGCGGCGCTGCTCATCCTGTCGATCATCCCGGTCTGGCTCGCCTGATCTCAGCGAAACAGGTCGGCATAGGTCTCACGCAGGACGTTCTTTTGCACCTTGCCCATGGTGTTGCGCGGCAATTCCTGCACGATCGCCACATGTTTGGGCTGTTTGAAGCGTGCGAGCTTGTCCGCAAGCGCGCCGGTGATCGAAGCCTCGTCCAGCGTGGCGCCCTCATGCAGCACCACCGCCGCCGTCACGGCTTCGCCGAAATCGGGATGGGCGACGCCGAAGACCGCGCTCTCGACCACGCCGTCGAGCGCGTCGATCTCGGTCTCGATCTCCTTGGGATAGACGTTGTAGCCGCCGGTGATGATCAGATCCTTGCCGCGCCCCACGATATGGACGTAGCCGCGATCATCGATCTTGCCGAGATCGCCGGTGATGAAGAACCCGTCCGCGCGCAACTCCTCCGCCGTCTTCCCGGGGTTGCGCCAGTAGCCCTTGAACACGTTGGGCCCGCGCACCTCGATGATCCCGATCTCCTCGACCGCGCAGGGCGCGCCGGTCTCGGGTTCGAGAATGCGCAATTCCACGCCGGGAAGCGGGAAGCCGACCGTGCCGGGGATGCGGTCTCCGTCATAGGGGTTCGAGGTGTTCATGTTGGTCTCGGTCATGCCGTAGCGCTCGAGAATGGCGTGACCGGTCTTCGCCTCGAATGCGCGATGCGTCTCGGCCAGAAGCGGCGCGGAGCCGGAGACGAACAAGCGCATATGAGCGCTCGCCTCCCGGGTCAGCCCCGGATGCTGGAGGAGGCGGGTGTAGAAGGTCGGCACGCCCATCATCGTTGTGGCGCGCGGCATATGCGCCATGATTGCGTCAGCGTCGAACTTCTCCATGAAGATCATGGAGCCGCCGGCGAGAAGCAGCGTGTTCGTCGCCACGAACAGGCCGTGGGTGTGGAAGGTGGGCAGCGCGTGCAGCAGCACGTCGTCACCGGTGAAGCGCCAGTAATCGACCAGTGTCTGCGCATTCGTGACGAGATTGGCATGGGAGAGCATGGCGCCCTTGGAGCGCCCGGTGGTCCCGGAGGTATAAAGGATCGCGGCGAGATCATCGGGGCCGAGATCGGCATCGTTGAAATCGGCCTCAAAGCGCGCGGCGCGGTCACTCAGGGAGCCCGTGCCGCCAGCATCGAGCGTCTCGATCGCGCTGACGCCGTGGCGCGTGGCGACGGGGGCCAGCGCCTCGCGCGCCGCACTGTCGCAGACGAGCAGCGACGGCTCGGCATCGCCGAGAAAATAGTCAAGCTCGGCCACGGTATAGGCGGTGTTGAGCGGCAGGAAGATCGCGCCGATGCGCGCGCAAGCCAGAAGCAGGATCACCACTTCCGGGCTCTTTTGCGCCTGCACCGCCACGCGGTCGCCCTTGGCGACGCCGAGATCACGCAGGGTATTGGCAAAACGCCCCGTGGCGGAGAACAGATCGTCATAGGACATCCGCCGCCCTTCTGGCGTCTCCAGGAACGGACGCGCGGGATCGCGATTGCAGGCGCGGATGGCGGCAAAGAGCGGCAGGCCGGCGACATCTTTCATCGGGGATCCTCCACGATCCGGGCGTTGTCTCGTCGGCTGCCCTTCTGGCAGGTTTCAGCCCGGCACGGCAAGGTCGCGCAAGGCCTTTTGCGGTTTGGCCAGACGCCGCACCTCGTTCGACATGGCGATCTCGCCGCGCTCGGCATAGGCTTCGTGATGGCGCTCTATGCTGTCGAGATCATAGAGGTAATTCACCATCATTCCCGCCGCCTGCGCCGCGCCCCGGGCCGAGAGATCGGCGCGGGCATGGACATGTTCGAGCCGCGCGCCGTTGCCGAGATGGAAGCGCGCCACCGGATCGAGCGGACGCGGTACGCCGCGCTCACCGCGCATTGTCGTGGCACGCACCAGATAGGTTGCGCACAGCCGCCGCAGGGTCTCGTGCAGCTTGTCCGCATCCGTCCCGTCGCGCGCGAGCAGGGCGGCGCGGTCGGCGCCTTCCGCGAGGATCGGCGCCAGTACCTCGCGCTCAGTCGGTTCGAGCGCGCCGCTCTCTTCGTCGCGCGCCTGTGCCTCCAGCCAGGCGGCGAAACCGGGAACGGGGGAGAGCGTCAGGAAGCGACGCAGCTGCGGCAGGTCGCGGCGCAATTCCTCCACCACCTGCTTGATCAGGAAATTGCCGAAGGACACCCCGGCAAGGCCTTTCTGGCAGTTCGAGATCGAATAGAACACGGCCGTATCGGCATCTGCCGGCGCCAGTTCCGTGCGCCTGCCATCCAGAATGCGGTCGATCGATTGGGGGATAGCATCGGTGAGCGCGACTTCGACGAAGATCAGCGGCTCGTCGGCAAGGGCCGGATGGAAGAAGGCGTAGAGCAGCCGGTCGGAGGGGGCGAGGCGCAGCTTCAGATCCTCGAAACTCTCGATCCGGTGTACCGCTTCATACTGGATGATCTTTTCAAGCACATGGGCGGGGCTCGCCCAGTCGATCCGGCGCAGCGTCAGAAAGCCCCGGTTGAACCATGAAGCGAAGAGATGCTCGAAATCCGCGTCGAGATCGGCGAGGGCGGCCTCGGCCCGGCGCAAAGGCAGAACGTCCTCGCGCATGCGCAAGAGCGCGAGCGTGCCGCCCGGGGCGCGGTTGAGCCGGCGCAGCAGATCCTGCCGGCGCGGTTCCGCCGCCCGGTGCAGGGCCATCGCCGTGGTCGCGCCCGGATTGGCCTGATAGGCCGTGATGGCGGCATCGATGCGTGCCTGGTCGGGGCCGAAATCGACGGCGAGGCAGCGCAGGAAGCCCTCGCGTTCCTCGCGTGGCGCAGCCGCATAACAGATGAGCAGTTCCGCCGCCCGCGCCACGCTGGACGCTTCGCCCCGGTTGGAGAGCAACGCCTCGGCGAGCGCCTGCAGGGCCTTTGCCGTGCGGGCTTCGCCGCGCCGCGCGCTCATCAGCGCCCGCCCGCGATCACTGATCTGCTGCATCATCTCGGTGAAGAACGACATCGACGCTATCCCTGCCTGCGACGCTACAATGTGGGTGCTGAACGCGATCTGCGAAAGAGCCTTGTGCAACGCGATAACGCACGGGTGATCTGAGCGATCCCGCGAGCGCGCGCAGAAGTCGTAATCTGTGTACGACGCCATCGCCGCGCTTGTCGCTGCGGGGTGGTGAATCGTAGTCTCGGCGACCATGCAGGTGCGGTGCGGCGATTCGCGAAAGCGGTGGCGGACCGGGTTGCCGAAAATGAGGAGTCCTGGGCCTTGCGAGATCCGCGCGTCTTTACCATCGCCCCCGGCGTGCCGTTCCTCGACACGCTGGCGCGCGCCCTGCTGGACGGGCGGCTGGTGCCGGGCTTTCCCGAGCCGGATCGCCCGGATGCGCTGGCGCGCGCGACCATCTATCTGCCGACGCAGCGCGCCGCGCGGGCGCTTGCGACCCGGCTCTCGCAATTGCTCGAAGGGGATGCGGCGCTGTTGCCGCGCATCGTGCCGCTGGGCGAGGCCGATGATGCGGAGCTCGAACTCGCCGCAGGCCTGCTCGCGCACGCGGATCCCGAGGCGCTGATCGCCCCGCCCATCGCCCCGCTGGAGCGCCGCCTGCTGCTCGCCGGGCTGATCCAGGCTTTCGCCCGCAGCCTTGCGCAGGGGAAAAACGGCGATACTGTGCGCAGCGATGCGACGCGTGATTTCCTGATCCCCACCTCGGCCGCCGATGCCGTGGCGCTCGCGGCGGATCTCGAAGCGCTGATGGATGATTTCACCTTCGAGGATGTCCCCGTCGCGCGGTTGGCCGATCTCGTCGATGGCGAATATTCGCAATATTTCGATTTCACGCTGCGCTTCCTGCGCATCGCCACGGAGATGTGGCCCGCCATCCTGAAGGAGCGCCAGGCCAGCGATCCGGCCGAGCGGCGCTCGAAGCTGATCGATGCGCAGGCGGCCCTGTTTCGGCGCCAGACGCCGCCCGGCCCGGTCATTGCCGCCGGCTCTACCGGTTCGATCCCTTCCACGGCGCGCCTGCTCGGGGCGATCGCCCGGCTGGAAAACGGCGCCCTGGTCCTGCCGGGGATCGATCTCGATCTCGACGACGAAAGCTTTGCGCAGATCGGCTGGATCGGCGGGGCGGAAGCCGGGGAGGGCGGAGGGGGCAGCCCGCGCGATCCCGGTTCCGGCCATCCCCAGGCAATGATGGCGCGACTCCTCGCCGAGGAGCTCGCGATTCCGCGCGGGGCCATCATGGAGCTCGCCCCCCATGATGCGGACACGCCCGGCAATGCCCGCGCGCGCTTCTTTTCCGAGGCGATGCGCCCCGCCGAGACCACGGATCGCTGGTCGGCGCTGGAGACGCGCGCGCGCACCGATCTTGCGCTGGCGGGAACGCAGCGTATCACCCTCGTCGAAGCCAATGACGAGCGCGAGGAGGCGCTTTGCATCGCCATCGCCCTGCGCGAGGCGCTGGAGGAGCCGGAGAAGACAGCGGCGCTGATCACGCCGGATCGCGGCCTCGCGGCGCGGGTCTGCGCCGAACTCGGACGCTGGGGTGTGCGCAGCGCCGATTCGGCGGGAACGCCGCTGGCGCAGAGCCCGGCGGGGCGGCTGGCGCGGCTGGCTGCTGATGCGGCTTTGGCCGGGTTCGATCCGCTCTCCTGCCTCGCGCTGATCGCCCATCCGCATCTGCGGCTCGGCCTGTCGCGCGAGGCGATGCGCCGCGCCGCGAGCGCTCTCGAGATCGGCGTGCTGCGCGGCCCGCCCGCCGCGCCGGGTCTCGACGGGCTCGCCACCGCGCTCGCACGCCGGCGGGAAGCGGTGGAGGGCAAGGAGGGCTGGAAGGCGCCGCGCCCGGTCAAGCGCCTCACCGCGCAGGACTGGGATGCCGCCGCCGATCTGATCGCCCGGCTGCGCGATGCATTCGCTGATTTCCTCCCCGATGCGACACCCCGTGAAGCCTCGCTCACGAGCCTCGCCGGGGCGCATCGCGCCACCGTCGAGGCGCTGTTGCGGCTGCCGGAGGAGGTGCCGGACGATGTGGCCTTCGAGGTGCAGGATGACGCGGATTCCGTCACCGACTGGCGGGCCGAGCCCTCCTATGACAGCCTCTTTGCCCTGTTTGACGAATGCGCGGCGCAGGATGGCGGCGACGCTGCGGGCGCATCTGTGAAGGGCGGTTTCGCCGATTATCCCGCCTTCTTCGCCAGCCTCGCCGCCCAGCGCGTGGTGCGGCCCGATCTGCGCGACGTGCATCGCCGTGTGAAGATCCTCGGGCCGCTCGAAGCGCGCCTGATTGCCGTCGACCGGGTGGTGCTCGGCGGGCTCGACGAGGGTGTCTGGCCGCCCGCGCCGCAGACCGACGCCTTCCTCAACCGCCCGATGCGCAGCCTGATCGGCCTGCTGCCGCCGGAGCGGCGCATCGGCCAGAGTGCCCATGATTTCGTGCAGGCGGCCTGCGGCGCGGAGGTGATCATTACCCGGGCCGGAAAGCGCAACGGCGCGCCCACCGTGCCCTCGCGTTTCGTCCAGCGGATGAAGGCCTTTGCCGGCGAGGCATTGTTCGCGGAAATCGCCGAGCGCGGCGCGCGGCTGCGCTATCTCGCCCGTCATGCCGATACGGATGCGCCGGCGAAGCCGCTGGCTCGTCCCGATCCGCGCCCCGATCCGAAGACGTTCCCGGATCAGCTCTCGGTCACCAGGATCGAGACGCTGTTGCGCGATCCTTATGCGATCTTCGCGCAATACGTGCTGGGGCTCGACCCGCTCCCCGATCTCGCTGCCGCCCCCGGCCCGGCGGAACGCGGCACCCTGGTGCATGCGCTGGCGGAGCATTTCGTCGAAGCATATCCCGACGCGCTGCCGCCCGATCGCGAGACGGCGCGGGCGACGATGCAGGCGATTCTCGACGCGCAGCTCGCGCCTTATGCGCAGGAATTTCCCGATATCCATGCCGATTGGCTGCCGCGCCTGACCCGCATCGGCATGGCCCTGGTCGATTGGGAATATCAACGCCGCGATGGGCTCGCGCGGGTGCATGTCGAATTGAGGGGCGCGATGGAGATCCCCTTCGGCAGCCGCACCTTCAGGCTCACGGCGCGGGCCGACCGGATCGAGCAGCGCCGCGACGGGGGCGTCACCGCGCTCGATTTCAAATCCGGCAAGCCGCCCTCGGCAAAGGAAATCAGCGTGGGTTTCTCGCCGCAGCTCACCCTCGAAGCGGCGATGCTGATGCACGGCGGCTTCAAGGAGATCGGCCCGGTCGGCGAGACGCCCGAGCTCGTCTATGTGCGTACCAGCGGCGGGCGCGAGGCGTTGAGCGAGACCCTCGTCAAGCCATATAAGGACGATGCCCGCGCCATGCCGGAGATCATCGCCGATCACCTGGCCCGCCTGCGCGGTCTGGTGGCGCGGTTCATCAAGGGGGAACTCGGCTACATGTCGCGGCCCTATCCGCAATTCGCCAAGGCCTACAGCGATTACGACCATCTCGCCCGGGTCAGGGAATGGTCGGTCAGCGGCGGTGGCGGCAGCGACGGGGGCGAGGCATGAATGGTGCAAGCATGAGCGGCGATCCGATCAGCGATACGACGGCGCGCCAGCGCCGCGCGGCGATGCCCGATCGCTCCGCCTGGGTTTCGGCCAATGCCGGTTCGGGCAAGACCAAGGTGCTCTCCGACAGGGTGCTGCGGCTGCTGCTGGAGGGCGTCGCGCCCAACCGCATCCTCTGCCTCACCTTCACCAAGGCGGCGGCGGCCAACATGCAGATGCGCGTCTTCGACCGCCTCGCGGCCTGGGTGACGCATGACGACGCGGCGCTCGCGCAGGCCCTGCGCGATCTCGACGGGCGCGAGCCCGATGCGGCGCGGCTCGCCCTGGCGCGGCGGCTCTTCGCCCGCGCCGTGGAGACGCCGGGCGGGCTCAAGATCGGGACGATCCACGCCTTCTGCGAGCGGTTGCTGCATATCGCCCCCTTCGAGGCCGGCGTCCCGGCGCGGTTTGCCATGCTCGACGAGGTGCAGGGCGCGGTTCTGTTCGATGCGGCGATGTCCGACACGCTTGCCCATGCGGGCGCCGATGCCACGATGCGCGCGGCCTTCGATATTCTCGACGCGGCCCATGGCGGCGGGGACGGGCGCACCGCCCTGATCAGGGCGGCGATGCGCGAGCGCGCGGTTCTGCGCGACGATGATGCTTTCGAAAAGGCGCTCGCCGAGATCCGGGCAAAGCTCGAAGTCGGCGAGGGCGAGAACCTCGCCGCGCTGGAAGCACAGATCCTTGATGGCGGGATACCGGTTTCGGAATGGGCCGATCTGGTGGCGATCCTGCAGACCGGCGGCAAGACCGACAAGGATCGTGCCGATGCGCTGATCAGTGCTGCCGCGACGGATGATCCGGCGCAGCAAAGCGCCTTGTATCTGACGCTTTTCTTTACCGACAAGGGCAAGGGCACGCCCGCTAGGTCTCTGGGTACCAAGGCAATTCCCGATCACGTCAAGGAACGCCTCGCCGCCGAACAGGAGCGGCTTGTCGCTTTGCGCATGCGGATGGGGCGCGTCGAAGCCTGGCAGCGCACATGGGCGCTGTTTACCATCGCGCGCGCTCTGTTCCGGCATATCGAGGCGCGCAAGGCGCGGCTCTCCATGCTCGATTTCGACGATCTGATCGGCAAGACGCGTGATCTGCTGGCTGGCCCGGCCGGCGGCTGGGTGCTCTACAAGCTCGATCGCGGCATCGACCATGTCCTCGTGGACGAGGCGCAGGATACCAACCCGGCGCAATGGGACATCCTGCGCGCGGTGACGGGCGATTTCTTCGCCGGTTCCGGCCAGGCGGGGAATGCGCTGCGCACGGTATTCGCAGTGGGCGATGAAAAGCAGTCGATCTATTCCTTCCAGGGCGCGGAGCCACGCAAGTTCTCGGAAAGCCGGCGCTACTGGCAGGACCAGGCGAAGGGCGTCGCCCGGGCCTTCGAGAACGTGCAACTCACCGTCTCCTTCCGCACGGCGCCCGCCATTCTCGAAGCGGTGGATGCGGTCTTTGCCGATGAGCGCAATTTCGAGGGCTTGAGCTTCGAGGACGAGATCACCGGCACGGCGCATCAGAGCAGCCGTATCGGCAAGCCCGCCCGGGTCGAGATCTGGCCTTTCGAGCCGGCCGAGGAGGCGCCCGATCCCGATGCCTGGACGCATCCCCTCGACGAGCCGGATGCGGCGGCGCCGCCGGTACGGCTGGCGCAGCGGATCGCGCAGGCGGTGGAGACCTGGACGCGCGAGGGTGATGCCACGGGGCGAGTCTGGCATCCCGGCGAGATCCTGATCCTGACCCGCAGCCGCAACCCGGCCTTCTTCGCCACGATCCGCGCCCTGAAGGATCGCAGCATCCCCGTTGCCGGTGCCGACCGGCTCGACATCGCCGCCCATATCGCCGTGCAGGATCTCGTCGCGGCGGGGCGCGCGGCGCTTCTGCCAGGCGATGATCTGACGCTCGCCACCGTCTTGAAATCACCGCTCGTGGGCTGGGATGACGATGATCTCATCCGTATCGGCGTCGATCGCGGCGATGGCGTCAGCCTGTATGACGCGCTCGGCAAACATGCGGAGGCTGGGAATGCCAAGGCGAGCGCTGCGCTCGCGCAACATGCGCGCTGGCGCGAACTCGCCGCGCGGCACGGCCCCTTTGCCTTCTTCGCCGCCCTGCTCGGGCCCGAGGGCGGGCGCCGGCGGCTCGTCGCGCGGCTGGGGGTCGAGGCGGGTGACGCGATCGACGCCTTCCTCGCGGAAGCGCTCGCCGCCGAACATCCGCAGACGCCGTCCCTCGCGACCTTTCTGGAGAGCTTTTCCGGCGCCGAGCGCGAGATCCGCCGCGATCTGGAAGCCGAGGGGCGCGAAGTTCGCGTGATGACCGTGCATGGCGCCAAGGGGCTCGAAGCGCCGCTGGTTCTGGTCATCGACCAGGCGACCCGGGCGGGCAATCACGGCGCGGCCCTGTACGATATCGGCGGGGCGCTGCCGGTCTGGTCGCCCGGCAAGGAGAAGGAGCCGGAGATCCTCGCCGAGGCGCGGGCGATGCGGGACGAAGCGGAGGCGCAGGAGCGCAACCGGCTGCTTTATGTAGCACTGACCCGTGCCGCCGATCATCTCGTCCTCGCCCCCTATGGCGGCAGGAAGGACAAGGAACTCCCCGCCGATTGCTGGACGGCGCGGATCAGCCGGGCGCTCGAAGCGGGACCCTACGGGCTCGAAGAGGCCGAGATGCCCTATGGCAGGGTCGCCGTCTGGCGCGACCCGGCGCTCGCTCCCGCCGCGCCGGAGAAAAGCGCGGTGGTGGCGCCACAGGCCTTCCCCTTGCCCGACTGGCTCACACGGATGAGCGCCCCCGAGCCGGAACCGGCGCCGCCCCTGCGCCCGTCGAGCGCGCTCGGCGCCTCCGATGCGCCGGCCAGCCTGCGCGATCGCCCCTTCGATCCAGGCGCCCGCCAGCGCGGCGTGCTCGTCCATGCCCTGATCGAGCGCCTGCCGGCGATCCCGGCGGATCGGCGCGCGGAAGCGGCCCGCGCCTTTGTCGCCGCCCGTGCCGGCGGGCTCGACGCGACGATGCGCGCGGCCATCGTCGCCGATGCGCTGGCCGTGATCGAGGATGAACGCCTCACGCCACTCTTCGCTGCCGATGCGCTGGCCGAAGCACCGGTCTCCGGCCTCGTCAGTGTCGGGGAGGCGGGCGCACGTGTCGGGGTGACCGGCCAGATCGACCGGCTCGCCATCGGGGAGGGCGCGATCTGTTTTGCCGATTTCAAGACGAGCGCCCGCCCGCCCGACCCGGACAAGCCCCTCTTGCCGCGTTATCTCACGCAGATGGCGCTCTACCGGGCGCTGCTGGCGCAGATCTATCCCGACCGGGCGATCCGCGCCTTCATGGTCTGGACGGCGGGGCCGCAGGTGCGCGAGCTCCCTGCGGCGGATCTCGAGGCGGCTCTGCGGCTGATCGCGCCGCCGGCGCAGGGGGGCTGAGACACATCTTCGTGTGCAATGTCAGGTCCGGCATGGTGCGTAACTTGCGGGAGCGGCCACAGGCGCATATGTGTTGGGAAATCAATCGAGAAAGGTGACGCCATGGCGACCGTGAAAGTAACCGATGCGAGCTTCGAGACCGACGTTTTGAAATCTTCCGAACCCGTCGTGGTGGATTTCTGGGCCGAATGGTGCGGCCCCTGCAAGATGATCGGCCCCGCTCTGGAGGAGATCTCCGAGGAGATGGGCGGCAAGGTGAAGATTGCCAAACTCAATATCGACGAGAACCAGGCCGTCGCCGGCCAGCTCGGCATCCGCTCGATCCCGACGCTCATGGTCTTCAAGGACGGCGAACTCGCCGGCCAGAAGGTCGGTGCGGCGCCCAAGGGCGAATTGCAGAAGTGGATCGCCGGTTTCGCCGGCTGATCTGCCGGCATTCTTCCCCGCACCTGCAATGAGACAGGGCCCTCGCGGGTTAGGCCGGCGAGGGCCGTTTTACTGGCCGGTGCGCGGCAGGGGCATATGGCCGCATCGCGCCCTAAGCGCGGCTTTTATGCGGAACCAGCATGCGGGGCTCGCGGTTTTCTCCGGCAAAGGAGGAACTTCATGCATCGCATCACGCTACGCGAAATTTCCGCGCTGACGCACGATACCAACCGCCTCGTCTTCACGCGGCCCGAGGGTTACGACTTCACGCCGGGCCAGGCGACGGATTTCGCTCTCGATCAGGATGGCTGGCGCGAGGAGACGCGGCCCTTCACCTTCACCAGCCAGCCGGACGAGCCGATTCTCGAATTCACGATCAAGAGCTATCCCGATCACGACGGCGTCACCAAACGCATCGCGGATCTGCGCCCCGGCGACACGGTGCTGATTGATGAGCCGTGGGGGGCGATCAACGACCAGGGGCCCGGTATCTTCATCGCCGGCGGTGCGGGAATTACGCCCTTCATCCCGATCCTGCGCAGACGCGCCCGCGAGAATGAGCTCTCCGGCTGCACGCTGATCTTCTCGAACAGAACCGAGCGCGACATTATCCTGCGCGAGGAATGGGAGGGGATGCCCGGGCTGGAATGCATCTTCACGGTGACCGACGAGAACGGAGCCACCGTGCCGCGTCAGGACATCACCGCAGATTTCCTGAAGGCCAATGTTCCCGATTGGGGCGGGCACGTCTATATCTGCGGCCCGCCGCCGATGATCGAGGCGGTCGAGAAAGCGGTGAAGAGTCTCGGCGTGTCCGACGAGCACATCGTCACCGAAGAGGCGTGACGCTCACCCGCGCGGCGCGCGCCACCCTGCCGCGCGGGCTTCCTCTTCCGTGCAGAACCAGTGTTCGCCGCGACTCTCGTCGATTCGGGTACGGCTGTAGGAATGGCTGTCCGGGGTGTGATAGATGCGCTCACCGCCTCGGTTGATATTGCCCTTGATGACGCAATCGCCGGGCGGTTGAAGGCCTGAGCCGGCATCTTGCGCGGCCGACGTGCTGCCGGTCGCGCCGACATCAGGGATCACCACATGCTGCGGATCGCGGCGGTGGTCCCACGGGGCCTGGACAGTACCTGCCCAGATACCGCGCCTGGCCTCGCGCGCCTCATCCTCCAGCGCGGCATAGTCCAGACTGAAGCGGCGATAGGCGAAGGCGAAGCCTTCCGCGACGAGGGCGGCATTGAGATTGCTACCATCCGCGAAGCATTCGCCGATGATACGCTGGTAGCGGTCGATATCGCGCTCGCTGCAATACACTGGATCGTCGCCGATCAGATCCGAGAGCCTTTCCGTGGCCGCGTCACCGCAGGCCCAGGGCGCGCCTTGCGGATCGAGACAGGCCTGATCGGATTCCGGCGCATCGATTCCGTGCAGGCGGATGCGGTGCGCGCCCAGCCGGATGGTATCGCCATCGACGACGCGCACCGGGCCGGTCAGGCGCGTCGCAAGCGTGCTGCCGGAGCGTGCATCCGTGATGACGACCGGCTCGACGGTCGATGGGCCGTTTTCGCTCTGCCAGGGAGCCTCATCCCAGAAAGCCAGCGCGCCGATCAGGGCGATAATGATCAAAGAGGTCAATCTTGAATTCATGGCCAGTACGATCTGCGATTCGAAGTCAAACTATGCCTCTTCCCTAAAGGAAGAAGCAATCTTCTCGTCATGATTCAGCGCGGGATGAAGTAGCGTGCCGGGGTGCTCCCTGCGATTTTTCTGACGATCCCGCGCGCTGCCAGCGCTTCCAGCGCGTCGCGCACATGGGCGCGACGCTGCTTGCTGCCCTTGCCTGCAAAGGCTTCGGCGATGGCGGTATCGGGGGCGGGGGACGGGGTGGCGACGAGCAGGCGGCGCACCAGACGCAGCTGTTCGGCGGTATCTTTCGGCCATTTGATGCGCAGATCCTGCGGGGCGACGACGAGATCGGCGAAGAGCTGCTCGTCCGGCGGCTCTGGCAGCTTGTGGGCCAGTCGCGGGATCTGGAAATCCGGGCGCAGCCAGCGCACGCGGCCCTGCTGTTCTTCGCGCTGGCGCTGCTGATTGAGCGCGACGAGGCCGCTCAACAGCTCTTCCTCTGCGGCAGCCAGCGTTGCGGGTTTTTCCTGCGGCAGCGGCGTCGTTGCGCCGGGCTGGCCGATCAGAGCCGGGGCGAGATGCTCGAGCCCGTAGGCCTCAAGCACGGCGGCGTCGATCTCGTCATGGATCTCGGCCAGAACCGAGATCAGCCCGGCCTCATGAAAGTCCCGCTCGGCCTCGCTCATCGGCTCCCTGACGAGCCCCGCCGCGCGCAGGCGCAGCTGTTCGAGCGCGTTGTAAAGCCCGGTCATGGTGATGAAGCCATGCGCGGCAATGCGCTCCTTGCGGAACGCGTCGAGCTTCTCGCCGAGTTTGCGCAGACGCCCCCGCAGGGCCGCTTGCGGATGGTCCTCGGGCAGGCGCGGATCGAGGCAGGGCGGGAAGGGGAAGGTGTCGAAGACGCGCGTCTTCACATAGACGCTGTCGAGGGCATAGACCCCGATCTTGCCGGCATTGGCCTGGAACCACCAGCAATGTACCGATGAGGAGAGTACCGCGAGCAGGGCTGCGTCATCGCTGCCGATATTGATCAGCTTGTTATCCGGGCGCACTTCCCCGTCGAGGAATTGAAAGAACCGGTGCTTGGCGGTCTCGATGGTGGCGATGTAGCGCGGCAGGCCGTCGAGGAAGGCGCGCAGTTCCTTGTGGGTCGCGCCGAACCACCACCAGTTCTCGCGCCGGAACTTCATGTTGTTCTGATCGCGCTCCGGCTTCACCCGTTCGAGCACGTGCTGGTAGATTGCGGGAAAACGCGTCTCGACCTCCTCGCGCGCCAGCGGATAGAGATCGATCACCTTCACCCCGCGCGGGCGCCCGGCGAGGTCGCGGCCATTGCGGTAATCGCGGATATGGGCGTCGAGCCCTTCGACACGCCCCAGCCCCAGCGTCTTCGCCTGTCGCGGCGTGACCATGAAGCCGGCGCCGTGCAGCACGACGCCACGGCTGCAAAGCGCCTCGTTGGCGGCGAGCGCACGCGCCTGGCTCAGATCGGCGCCGAGCGTCAGCTTCGCCCGGATCATCCCGGTCCGCCGCGCGAGCTCCACGCGCGGCGTGTCGGTCTTGAGATCGGCTTCCTCGGTGACGGTTTCGAGCACGCCCTCCTGCCGGCCACGCTCGCATACCGTCATCGCGATCCGCACGGCGGCCTTGTCGGGCGCCTTGAGCCAGGGGTGATCGGGGATGGCATAGACCAGCGAGAGCGGCTCGCGCGCTTCCAGATGGCGCTCGATGACGCGGCGCGAAAAGGTCTGGGTGATCGAATTCGTGGTGATGAAGCCGAAGCGGATCAGCGGGTTGGGGGCCTGCTTCGTCGGCTTGCGCAAGAGCCGGACTGCCGCCTCGTCCCAGAAATGCATGACGAAATCGGCGCCGCCGGGAACCTTCGGGCGCGCCTTGCGGCAGGCTTCGGTATAGCCGTCGCCGAGCTCCTCGCGCATGTCCTTGCCCCCGATGAAGGGCGGGTTGCCGATGATGAACTCGACCTCCGGCCAGGGCGCCGGGCGCGGATTGCGGTAATCGTAGAGCGGAATCCGGGCACTCAGATCCGGCACCGGATCGCCGGTGACCGGGTGCGGGCGATGGCTGATCCTGTCCCACTTCGTCAGCGGCGCGCCGCTATCGTCGCGACGCGGGATCCTTGCATCCGCATCCAGAATCGCATCCTGATGCCGGATCGTGCCGTAGGCCTGCAGTATCGGCTCGGGAAGGGAGGCGAGGTTGATGGTGCGGCGCTGCCATTTGATATAGCCGATCCAGAGCACCAGATCGGCGATGGGGACGGCGCGGGGGTTGAGTTCGAGCCCGTAGAACTGCTTCGGGCTCACCGTCTCGCCTTCCATGGCGAGACGCGCCTGATCCTCGCCCAGCGCATCGAGCGCCTCCAGCACCTCCCCTTCGAGGCGCTTGAGCATTTCCAGCGCGACATAAAGGAAATTCCCGGTGCCGCAGGCGGGATCAAGCACGCGGATGGTGCACAGGCGGTGGTGGTAGGCGCGGATGACGGCGACGGCGCCGCGATCATCGCCCGCTTCGTGCAGGACATCGGCCCGGGTGCGCGCCTCGTCCCATTCGCCTCGCAGCGGATCGAGGATGGTGGGCACGACGAGGCGCTCGACATAGGCGCGCGGCGTGTAATGCGCGCCGAGCCGCGAACGCTCGCGGGGATCAAGAGCGCGTTCGAGCAGAGTGCCGAAAATCGCCGGTTCGACATCGCGCCAGTCATAGGAAGCGGCTATGGCGAGCTCGTTCAGCTCTTCACGGGCGAGCGGGAGCGCGGTGGCATCCTTGAACAGGGTCCCGTTGAAGCGCTTGATCGTCGCCATCAGGCGCGGCTCGAAGCCGCCGCGATCCATCCGGCGCCACAGATCCGTCAGCGCCGGTACGGCGTTGTCCGGATTCTGCTTGAGCTGGCCGAGGAGATCGCGAAAGCCGCGCTCCGGGAGCAGGCCGGAATCCTCGGCGAACATGGTGAAGAGACAGCGCATCAGGAATTGCGCCACCTCGGCCGGCGGATGGCGCTTCTCCAGCCGGCGCGCGACGCGGGCGAGGCGCGCGGCGATGACCCGCGTCACCCGCGATGCGTGGCGGGTCGGGTCGAGCTTGCGCGGTGCCGTGAAGACCGCCTTCAGCCGTTTGCGGACATCGTCGCGGCGCAGATCGTCGAGGTTGATCCGGTAGGAATTGCGATCGGGGAAATGGGCGTAGTTCTTCCCCAGCCCCGAGAAATCGGCATAGATCTCGATGGCCTGCCCGACATCAACGGTGATCAGGAAGGGCGGGTAGCCGTGATCGACGGGCAGGGCGCGCGCATAATTTTCCGCCTGCCGCCGCGCCTCGGCCATGACCCGGTCCCAGCCCGGACGAGGAGCGCTGCGCGCGGGTGCATTCGGAGCCTGCCGACGCTTCGATTGCTTGGCTTCCAGGATGAAGTGATCGCGCTTGTAGCAATCGATATAGCCGGGCGTGGTGGTGCCGTCGGGATGCTTGAAATCGACCCGGCGCTCGAACACGTAGTCGTTGCGTTCATGATCTGGCCCGGCCATGCCTGGCGGCGCCACCTCAAGCGCCGCGCAGAGCTTCTGCACGAAGATCTGATAATTCGAGCGCTCCGCCCCGCCAGAGGCGGCCTGCACTTCAGCAATGAAATCTTCGAGCATGACCAGTTGCACACGTATTACGGGTGCAATCAGTCAATACAACTTATACGATGGTTGTCTAGCGCGATTATACGCGCTAGGCGTGTATAGAGTTAATTTATGGTTGTGTCTATGGCTGGCGAGAGAAAGCGGCCAGACGCTCCCGTACGCTGTCGACCAGATCCGCTGTTGCCGAAATGATCATCGAGAAACGCGCATAGGCGAGCAATGTGGTGCCAATGCCGAAGACATGTGCTGAATCGCTTTGGATGCGGCTCCATGCCTCTATGGCCTCGGTATTGTCCTGCCAGGCATTGAAGTTGATGGCGACACAATTCCACAACAAAATTGCCAAGGGTACCGTCGAGAACGGATAGCTGGATATCTGTTTGACGAGTTGGAACAAATGATCCCAACTGATCCGCAGCAGCATCAAGACCACACCCGCCAGCAGAGCAAACAGCACGCCAAACACGATCGTCAGTGTCGCTACCGCTTCCGGCCCGAGAACAGCCATCACATGAATCGTATCGTCAGGACGCTGTATTGCCGTCAGGCCAAATCGCCCGAAGAAGCTTCGGTAAGCCGATAACCAACGCAGCAACCAGAGTCGACAGGAGGAAGATGGCCGGTTCGGTCAGGCCCGAGGCGAGTTGTGCAATCGCGGCTACGATAATCGCCACCGTGCAGAAAAGCCTGATCGTATCAACCAGATTCCGCGACATGCTCTTCACCGAAAGTTGCGCCAAAGCGCGAACTGCCATACTGAAATATATCCTGTTTGGCCTGTGTTTGGATGCAATTATATAGTGTTTTTTGTGAGATATGGCAATCTTTGATCGCTTTTCACGTGATTTTCGCCGAACCTGTCGCCGTCGCTCACCCCCTCTCCCGCCGCAACTTGTCCCACCATTCCAGCCGTTTGCGGATGTCGCGTTCGAAGCCGCGATCGACGGGATCGTAGAAGCGTTGCCGGCCGAGCTTCTCCGGCCAGTAATCCTGGCCCGAAAATGCATCCGGCGCGTCGTGGTCGTAGACGTAGTCCGCGCCGTAGCCCTCCTGCTTCATGAGTTTGGTGGGTGCGTTGAGAATGGTCTTAGGCGGCATCAGCGAGCCGTGTTCCTTCGCCGCGCGCATGGAGGCCTTGTACGCATTGTAGAGCGCGTTCGATTTCGGCGCCGTCGCGAGATAGACGGCGGCCTGGGCCAGCGCGAGCTCGCCTTCGGGCGAGCCGAGAAAGTCGTAGGCGTCTTTCGCCGCATTCGCGATGACGAGCGCCTGCGGATCGGCGAGGCCGATATCCTCCACCGCCATGCGCACCAGCCGGCGGGCGATGAACAGGCGGTCCTCGCCGCCATCCAGCATACGCGCGAGATAATACAGGGCCGCATCGGGATCGGAGCCGCGCACGCATTTGTGCAAGGCGCTGATCAGATTGTAATGGCCTTCCTGTCCCTTGTCGTAGATCGGCGCCCGGCGCTGGATCACCGAGACGAGCCCCGCCGTATCGAAGGTCTCGCCCTCACCGGCGGAGCGCCAGAGCTCCTCGGCGAGGGTGAGGGCTGCGCGCCCGTCGCCATCGGCCATGCGCGCGAGCGCGGCGCGGGCGTCGTCGTCGAGGGGGAGGGGGCGCGCCATGATCGCTTCGGCGCGGGTGAGCAATTGGCCGATTGCTTCCTCGTCGAGCGCCTGGAAGGTGAGCACGCGGGCGCGCGAGAGCAGGGCCGCATTGAGCTCGAAGGAGGGGTTTTCCGTGGTCGCGCCGACCAGCGTGATGGTGCCGTCCTCCATCACGGGCAGGAAGGCATCGAGCTGGGCGCGGTTGAAACGGTGGATCTCATCGACGAAGAGCAGGGTGGCGGTGCCCATCTGGCGCCGGGCGCGGGCGGCCTCAAAAACCTTCTTGAGATCGGCCACGCCCGAGAAGATCGCCGAGATCTGCTCGAAATGCAGGCTGGTCTCATGCGCGAGCAGCCGCGCCACTGTGGTCTTGCCGGTGCCCGGCGGGCCCCAGAAGATCAGCGAGCCGATCGAGCCGGTGCGCAAGAGCCGCGTCAGCGCTCCGTCGGGACCCACAAGATGATCCTGGCCGACCACTTCACCGAGCGTCTGCGGGCGCATCCGGTCGGCCAGCGGGCGCGCTAGATCCTTGTCGAGGCCGGCGGAGGCGAACAGGTCGCTCACCGGATCAGCCCCGCAACATGGTGGTGATGATCTGCCCGCCGCGATTGATCCGCATCGCCCAGGAGCGACCGCCGGCGCGCATGGCTTCGTCGAGCTCGCCGGTGCGCCGGATCTGCCGGTTGTTGACCTCCAGAATGATGTCGCCCGGGCGGAAACCGTAGCTCGCGGCGATGGAGCGCGGATCGACTTCCGTGATGATGACGCCTTCGAGGCCCTGCTGGACCTGCAATTCCTCGGCGACGGCGGGGGAAAGGTTTACCACGGTAGCGCCGCCCAAAGGCGTGCGGCTGGCAATGGTCAGCGTCTCGCGGGGTGGTTCTTCCGGCGGTGGCATCAGGGGAACGTCGAGATCCAGTGCTCGCTCACCGCGCAGGATATCGATGCGCGCCAATCCCTCGACGCCCGCGAGGGCGAAGCGATAGCCGAAAGCATCCGGATCGTTGATCCGGCGCCCCTCGACGGCGCGGATAATGTCGCCCCGGCGCAGGCCGGCGCGGTCCGCAGGGCTGTCATCAAGAACATGGGTGACGAGCACGCCGGAGGGCCGGGCGAGGCCCACGCTCTCGGCAATATCGGGCGTGACCTCCTGGACCGAGGCGCCGAGCCAGGGCCGGCGCACGCGATCGGCGCCAATGCGTGCGGATTCCACCACCGCATGCACCATCGCGGCGGGAATGGCGAAGCCGATGCCGTGGCTGCCGCCGGAGCGCGAATAGATCGCCGTGTTGATGCCTACGACCTGTCCAGTCATGTCGAGCAGCGCGCCGCCCGAATTGCCGGGATTGATCGCCGCATCGGTCTGGATGAAGAACTGGTAATCGCTGATCCCGACCTGCGTGCGCGCCAGAGCCGAGACGATGCCCTGCGTCACCGTCTGGCCAACGCCGAACGGGTTGCCGATGGCGAGCACGATATCGCCGACTTCCAGCGTCTCGGAATCGCCCAGCTCCAGAGCCGGAAAGCTTTCATCGGACGCGATCTGCAACATCGCGAGATCGCTGCGCGGATCGCGCAGGACGACCTCGGCGTCGAATTCGCGCCGATCGACGAGAGCCACGCGCAACTCCGTCATGCCTTCGACCACGTGGTAATTGGTGACGACCAGCCCGGCTGCATCGACGATGACGCCGGAGCCGAGTGAGCGCTCGATCCGCTCGCGCGGCATGGCGCCGAAGCCGTCGTTGCCGAAGAAGCGCTCGAAGAAATCCTCCATATGGTCGCGCGGGCGCTCGGTGACGCGGGCCCCGTGCACATTCACCACCGCCTGCGCAGCCTCGCGTACGAGCGGCGCGTAGGAGAGCTTCACCTGCGCGTCGCTCTGGGGCACGACGCGGCTTTGTGCGACGGCATGATCAGGCATTGCTGCGCAGGTCACGAGCCCGATGAAGGCGGCGAGCAGGATCGCGATCGGAGCGCGATCGCAGCGGGCGGATTCTGATGGCATCTGGGTCACGTCCGGCTCCGGCTGTCGCAGGGTCCATGAAGAAGGTCGAATCGCATCATCCGAGTGTCGCATAGTGGGCATGACCGGGGGAGGGGGCAAGCCGATGCGCGGCAGCATTGCGACCGGATCACTCTGGAGGCATGCATTTTTCGAACATGGCTTTTACGCAAGTGCATGACCTGTCAAATGTCGCATTAATTTTCATTAAATTTTTTTCAGCTTAAATCCTTTTCAACGAAAGGGATAGCAAGATACACAACAGCATCCCTCGGTAGAAAAGGAAGTCAGATCCATGAACATCGAGAAGACCGGTATCGCCGCCAAACTGGCGGTCGCGTTTGCATTCGTTCTTGCCCTTATGGCAGGGCTTGCCTGGATCTCCGTGGCGGAAGTCGGCAACCTTAACCGCAACCTTGCGGAGATCAACAACGTCAATGCTGTCCTGCAGCGGCATGCCATCAATTACCGCGGCAGCGTGCATGACCGCGCGATCGCCATCCGCGACGTGGTTCTCCACGAGGATGCGCGGGCGCAGAACGGTCAGGTCGCTCTGATCGATGAGCTTGCACAGTTCTATGCCGAGAACGAACGCGCCATGGATGCGCTTGTCGCCGAGATCGGTCTATCCGATGACGGCAAAGCCATGCTCGCCGATATCGCCGCGATCCAGGCGCAGACGAACCCGCTCGTCGATGAAATCATCAGCCTGCAACGGGCGGGCGATGGAGAGACGGCGCATGACCTGCTGATGACGCAGGCCAGCGGTCTCTTCGTCGACTGGCTCGCTGCGATCAACCGCTTCATCGATTATCAGGAGGCGCAGAGCCAGGCTGTGGGTGCCGAGGTGACGCGTTCGGCCGAAGGCTTCTCAACCCTCGTTCTGGGTGCGCTTGCGCTGGCGATCGTGCTCTCCATTGCCGCCGGGACTCTGGTGGCGCGCTCGGTGATCAAGCCGGTGCAGGGGCTCACGGCGACACTGGAGCGCATGGCGGGCGGTGAACTCGACGCGACGGTCCCCGGGGTCGAACGCAATGACGAGGTCGGCGCCATCGCCAAGGCACTGGTCGGGTTCCGTGATGCACTCGGTCAGCGCAAGGCCGAGGAAGCGCAGCGCAATGCGGAACAGACCGAAGCCGAGAAGCAGACGGCCATGGTCCGGCTGGCGGACGAGTTCGAAACCACGGTGGGCGGTCTCGTGCGTGAACTGTCGAAATCCTCCGGCACGCTGAAATCGACGGCGCGTTCGCTGTCCTCCACGGCGGAAGAGACCAACATGCAATCGGCTTCGGTCGCCTCTGCCGCCGAACAGACGGCTGCGAATGTCCAGGCCGTCGCCACGGCGACCGAGCAACTCGCCGCCTCCGCCCAGGAGATCGGCTCGCAGGTTTCGCAAACCGCGACCAAGTCGGCTGCGGCGGTCGAGCAGGCGCGCGAGACCAACGAACTCGTCACCGAGCTCTCCGACTCGGCCCAGAAGATCGGCGAGGTCATCGCCATGATCCGCGCCATTGCCGAGCAGACCAATCTTCTGGCGCTCAACGCCACGATCGAGGCCGCCCGCGCCGGCGAAGCCGGAAAGGGCTTCGCGGTGGTCGCGGCGGAAGTGAAGGGGCTCGCCGACCAGACTGCGAAGGCGACGGACCAGATCGCGACGCAGATCACCGGCATGCAGGGGATTTCCGAGAAATCCGTGGCGGCCATCGCAGCGATCGCGCATCAGATCGAGGAAATGTCCTCGCTGACCAACTCCGTCGCGGCGGCTGTGGAAGAACAGCAGGCTGCGACCGGTGAGATCGCGCGCAATGTCTCGGAAGCGGCGCGCGGCACGCAGGAGGCCACGGGTAACATCACGCAGGTCCGCGAGGCCTCCAGCCAGACGGCAACGGCTTCCGAGCAATTGTTCACTTCCGCGAATGCACTTTCGGAAAACGCTGGCAGCCTCGAAACGGAAGTCTCGCAGTTCCTCCAGCGCGTGCGGGCGGGCTGATCTGTTCCAGCCGTTTTTAGTCAATAAAAGCGCCCGCGACATGTAATCGTGTCGCGGGTTTGTTTTATGATATGTGATGGTTGGTCATTTTTGAAATCAGAATTTTTGTATTTTTGCAAATAATCGGATTTTCCATTTGTCATTTTCATGAATAGGCGATTTTTAACATGAAGATATGCTGCTTCAGTGCTTCCGGAATCGCTGCGCGACGCAAAGGCTTGTTAGCCGGATCATCTTGTCGAGTTTGCATTTTTGCAGTGAAGCCCTGCAAAAATGCATCGGCAGACAAGGTTTCGAATTAAGCTATGTTAAATAATTAGGTCTCATATCTGACATAACTCAGCAGCTTACGTAGCGTACGGGAGTTCTTTGTCATGATGGGCAATTTTATGAAGCGTATTTCTATTAAAGCACGTATTGGTTGGTCTTTTGGATTGGTCCTGCTGGTCTTTGCTGGCGTGGCCGGCAATGCAACGCTGTCACTTTTCAAGGCCGAGCATCTTTTCGATGATTATCGGGAAGTAGCATCTGGCTCCAGCGAACTGATGGATATGCGCGGTGATATCTACTCCGCGCGGGTCAGTGCCGCTGCTTTCTTGCGCGATGGTGACGAAGCAGATCTTGAGCGCGCCCGTTCGATGCTTGACGAAACTTTCGCTGCCTATGGGGATCTGCGCAACTCGGTCACCCGGGAGGAATTCGCAACTGCCCTTGACGGATTGCATGCGGCGGCGTCGGAGTATCAGACCCTGTTCGATCGTCTGGTGCGGGAAGGCCGCAGCGGTGAGGCCGCTGTCGAACAACTCGAAGCCACCGGGATTCGCACGACCGCGATGATTTCCGACACGGCGCAGGATTTCCAGAACCGACGCGTTGCAATCGGCCCTGTGATCAAGGCGACGCTCGTGAGTGCCGAGCGCATAGCGATCTTTGCCACCGTGATCGGCCTTGTGATCGGGGCTGTCTTTGCGTTCATCCTGTCACGCTCCATCGTCAATCCCGTCGCCGGCCTGACTGCCGCGATGAAGCGGGTGTCGAGCGGCGATCTCGCCACCGAAATCCCGGCGCGCGATCGCACGGACGAAGTCGGCGCCATGGCAATGGCGTTGGCGGTCTTCCGTGACGCGCTCCAGCGCAATCAGGAAATGGAAGCAGAAGCCGAGGCGCGCGAGGCACGGGCCGAGGCGGATAAAAAGGCAGCGCTGGCACAACTTGCGGACGAGTTCGAGCAGAAGGTCGGCGGCCTCGTGCGCCAGCTCTCCTCCTCTTCGGCGGAACTCGAAGCGACGGCGCGTTCGCTCTCCTCGACGGCGGAAGAAACCAACATGCAATCGGCTTCGGTCGCATCCGCCGCCGAACAGACGGCAGCGAATGTCCAGGCTGTTGCCACTGCGACCGAGCAGCTCGCTGCATCATCGCAGGAAATCGGCTCCCAGGTGGCGCAGGCGGCAACGCGATCGGCCGCTGCCGTTGATCAGGCCCGCGAAACCAATGGTCTCGTCACCGAGCTCTCCGACTCGGCCCAGAAGATCGGCGAGGTCATCGCCATGATCCGGGCCATCGCGGAGCAGACCAATCTTCTGGCGCTCAACGCCACGATCGAGGCCGCCCGCGCCGGCGAAGCCGGCAAGGGCTTCGCGGTGGTCGCGGCGGAAGTGAAGGGGCTCGCCGACCAGACGGCCAAGGCGACGGACCAGATCGCGACGCAGATCACCGGCATGCAGGGGATTTCGGAGAAATCCGTGGCGGCGATCGGTGCCATTGCGCAGCAAATCGAGCAGATGAGTGCGCTCGCCGGATCTGTCGCGGCGGCTGTGGAAGAGCAGCAGGCTGCGACCGGTGAGATCGCGCGCAATGTCTCGGAAGCGGCGCGCGGCACGCAGGAGGCCACGGGCAACATCTCCCAGGTGCGGGAGGCCTCGGGCCACACCGCATCGGCCTCGGAGCAGCTGCTCACCTCTGCCAACGAGCTCTCGGAAAATGCCGGGAGCCTGGAAACGGAAGTCTCGCAGTTCCTCCAGCGCGTGCGCGCGGGCTGACATTCCTGATTCACAAGGCAGCCGGTTTATCGCCCGCGATACGAATATGTCGCGGGCGATTTTATTGAAATCGATTTTCAACCAAACGAAGACTGCGCAGCGTCTGTATCTATTGCCTCGACCGGATTTCATTCTCCGGCTGACTGAGCCAGGCCTGATAGAAGGATGCCTTGGAATGAATTTATCTGAAGCCGATCGTCGGAGCGGGGTCTTGCAATATTTCAGGGTAAATTTTTCTTCGGTAATACCGTTTCGATAGTTCTATTAAGTGGAGATAAACAGTCCCTGTGTATGTTCGTATTTGCGAATATGTTTTTGATTGCTACGAATACAAATTGCAATCCAAAATTTATTCGCATCGTATATCAGGTCTCCGAGCCTTTGCGGATACAGGAAGGACCATTGTCATGGCTTTGCGCCCTGCCGATGAATCGGCACTTTCATCGGAAACGCGCCTTCGTCTGGAGAACGAAAGGCTGGCGGTCCTCGCGCGTTATGAGCCTCCCCGGGGTGGATCGGAGGCGGACTTTGATCATATCGCCCGATTGGCCGCGCATCTGTTCAATGCGCCGATCGCTGCCGTCACTCTCGTCGGTGCCTGCGAACAGGCCTTCACGGGATGCCACGGCCTCGCAATCGCGCAAACACCCCGCGATGTCTCCTTTTGCCACACCGATATTCTCACCAGTCGTGACGTCCTCGTCATCGAGGACACGACGCGCGACCCACGCTTTGCCGACAATCCTTTCGTAACCGGCGAGCCGCACCTGCGCTTTTACGCTGGCGCACCGCTGGTGACCCATGATGATCATGTGCTGGGGCGGGTCTGCATCATCGATACGAAGCCGCGCCCACCTCTCGATGAGCGCGAAAAGACATTGCTCGCTGATCTGGCCACGCTTGCCATGGACCGGCTGGAGCGTCGCCGCGAGGAGCGCCGTCGTGCCCAGACGGAGCATCGTCACGCATCTTTCGCCAGCAGTTCCCCGAATGCTGTGATCTGCACCAACGGCTCCGGCATCATCACCGAGTGGAATGCCGGTGCGACTGCCATGTTCGGCTATGATGGCGATGAGGCGATCGGACAAAGCCTCGATATCATCATCCCCGAAGAGATGCGGGCGGCGCATCATGCCGGCATGGAGCGCAATCTGCGCGGTGAATCGGCAGGTATCGTGGGAAATACGGTTGAATTGCCGGCCATGCGCCGGGATGGTTCACGGTTTCCGGCGGAGATCAGCGTCGCGCGTTGGGAAGAAGACGGCGCGAAGGCCTTCGGTGCAATCATCAAGGACGCCACGCAACGCAAGCAGGCCGAGGACCAACTCTACCGGCTCGCGCATTTCGACCCGCTCACCCGTATCGGCAACCGGACCCTTTTCCAGAAGGATATACGCGAAGCCCTCGCGGCGCGTGCCCGTGGCGCATTGCTCCTGATTGATCTCGACGGGTTCAAACTCGTGAATGATTGCTATGGCCATCTCACCGGCGATGCCCTCCTGCGCCTGGCGGCGCAACGTGTGCAGACGATCGCTTTCGCACTGGGTGGTGTCTATCGCCTCGGCGGTGACGAGTTCGGTGTGATCATCCGCGACACCCACAGCAATCGCGCCGAAGACGTTGCATCCTGGATCATCGACACGCTGGCCGAGCCCTTCGAGGTTGGCGGACATGTCCTGAGGCTGGGCGCCTGTGTCGGGATCGTTGTGTTTTCCGGGGACGATCCCGACACGCTTCTGGGCAATGCCGATCTCGCCCTTTATGAAGCAAAGAGCCTTGGACCGGGGAACAGGCTTTTCTATACGGAGGATCTGCGTGCGAAACTCGAGGCCGTTCAGGAATTGCGCACGGCTCTTCAAGTCGCCCACGAAGAGGAACAATTCATCGTGTTCCTGCAGCCCCAGGTCGATCTCGAAACCGGTGCGCTGACCGGGGTCGAGGCGCTCTTGCGCTGGCAGCATCCCGAGCGTGGATTACTGGCTCCGGGCGCTTTCATCGCGGAACTTGAAAATACGCCGATCGCGGCGGATGTCGGCAACCGGGTTCTCGCGCAGGCCTGCCGGGACGCGATGCGTCTGCGTCAGCGCCATGGTCGCGACATCCGCATCGGCGTCAATCTCTTTACCGCCCAGCTGCGCCGGGGCGATCTCGTCGCCAGCGTCGAGCGGGTGCTGGCCGAGACCGACCTGCCGGCTCATTGCCTCGAACTCGAGATCACGGAGACCATCATTCTCGATGATGAGGAACTGATCATTCCGCAGCTGCGTGCCCTGCGCGCGCTGGGTGTCGGGATCGCCTTCGATGATTACGGAACCGGCTGGGCCTCTCTCAGCCAGCTCAAGCGCTATCCGCTGACGCGCCTGAAGATCGATCGCAGCTTCGTCAGCGACGTGACGGAAGACGAGGATGATGCCGCCATCGTCAGGGCCGTTCTGGCTCTCGGAAGCAGTCTCGGGCTCGATGTGATCGCGGAAGGCATCGAAATCCCGGCGCAGGCCGATTTCCTGCGCGAGCATCAATGCCTGACCGGCCAGGGTTATCTTTACGGCAGACCCATGCCTGTCGAAGTGCTGCTCGGGAAGGCGATGCAGAACGAAGGGGCAGATCACGGATCGGCTGTATCGGCGGTTTCCGCCGAAGGTTCGGCGAAGGCGGCCTCGCGGCTGCGCGCGATCTGATCGGGCTGCAGTTCCGCTTCGATCACCATGCGGATCTGGCGCGCGGGATCGTAGCCGTTGTGTTCGGCCAGCAGCAGCCAGTGATGGGCATCGAGCAGATCCTGCTCGACCCCGATACCGAAGCGATAGCTCGATGCCAGCGAAAACTGGGCATAGGCATAGCCCTGCTCGGCCGATTGCCGGAGCAGCGCCGCGCCCTTCTCCGCATCCACAGGGACGCCGCGTCCGTTCTGGTGCATGAAGCCGAGGATGAATTGCGCCTGCGCCTCACCGTCTTGCGCGACCGGTTCCAGCCAACGCAGGGCGGAGGCGTAATCGCGCGCCTCGAATGCTTCAACACCCCGAGCGAGGTCAGCATCTGAAGCCTCTTCGGCGGCATGGGCACCGGAATTCGCAGCCATGAAGAGCATGAGTGCGAGAACCAGTCCGGCGCGGCGGGCGAAGAGCAGAGTTTTGACAGGCATGGGGCGGCAACCATCGTGACGGGTGGGGCGAAGGATGATGCTCAGTATGCCTGTCGAAGTTTGACATTCGTCTTAAGCGGGCTTTCGAATTCTCTGCAAATTTGACGGGAACATCCGGGGATAACCTCACCCTCGCTCCATCTCTTCCAGCATCGCCATGAGCTCCGCGGAGACCGGGACGCCGTTTTTCATGGAATCGTCGCGGGCCTCGTGGCGGCGGTCGCCGGGGAGGCGGGTCTGGCCGGCATCGATGAGATAGCCCATCAGATCCTCGACCCGGTCAACGAAGGGCGGCAGGGTGCCGCGCCCGGCCTGCGGGTCGATCAGGATGAAGGACTGCCCGGTATGCGGGGTATGGGCGCCCGGATGCTGCTTGAGATCGACCTCGCGGGAGAACTTGCCGCCGACGAGCGCGCCGCACATCACCTCCACCATCAGCGCGAGCGCCGCGCCCTTGTGGCCGCCGAAGGCCATCAGCGCGCCGCCATCGACAATGGCCCTGGGATCATCGGTGGGATTGCCGTCGCGATCGACACCGACGCCTTTATCGAGGGTGCGGCCCTCGCGGGCGGCGAGCTGGACATCGCCATGCGCCATGACCGAGGTTGCCATGTCGAAGACGAGGGGCCGCGCATCACGGCGCGGGGTGGCGAAGGCGATCGGATTGGTCCCCAGCGCCGCCTTCCGTCCGCCATGGGGCACGACCGAGGCCATGGAATTGATGAAGGAGAGCGCGATCAGGCCTTCATCCGCAAAAGGCTCGACATCGAGCGAGAGCGCGCCGAGATGATGCGAATTGCGGATCGCGAGCACCGCGCAGCCATTCGCCTTCACCTTCGCGAGCGCCGCTTCCCGGGCGCGCGCCAGGGCGCATACGGTGAAGCCGTTCATGCCGTCGACGCGCAGAAAACCCGGCGCCACGTCTTCGAGCAGCGGCTCGGCCCGGCCATCGACCCAGCCCCCGGCATTGAGCGTCGAGACGTAGCCCTTCATCCGGAAGACGCCGTGGCTATGGGCGCCGTCGCGCTGGGCGCTGGCGCAATTGAGGCCGATCACCTGCGCCACCCAGGGCGCGCAGCCATTGGCTTCGAGAATGGCGGACAGGCGGGCAACGAGGGTGTCGAAGGGAATGCGAATGAATTCTTGCATGGAAGCTGGCGTCCTCGTTTGTCGATCCTTCGGCGAGCGGTTTGCCGGCGGCGAGCGATGGACAACAGGGTGGCGCGTCGTTGCCGGCTTGGCAATCCGGTTTCCGGCCATCCGCCGGATGGGCATCCCGCCAGCCTCAGATCCGTCGACGGCGCTCCCTCAGGATCACCCAGACGCCGCTCGCAATGATGATTCCGGCGCCGATGAAGGTCACGCCGTCGGGCATCTCGTTCCAGATCAGCCAGCCGAGCAGGGTCGCCCAGAGCAGGGCGGTATAATCGAGGGGTGCGACGATTGAGGCCGGGGCGAGGCGGAAGGCCTGTGTCATCATGGTGATTCCCGCCGTACCGCACAGCGCGATCGCCACGAAGAGCCAGAGATGCTCCATCCGCACTGGCACCCAGACGAAAGGGACAAGCACGGTGCTCAGAAGCGCACTCGTGCCGGTGAGGTAGAGAAGCAGCGTCCAGACGCTCTCGCGGCTGTCGACGAAGCGGGAGCCCAGCATCATCAGGGCATAGACGAAGGCGGTGGCGACGGGCAGCAGGGAGGCGAGCTGGAAGGTGGCACCGCCGGGCCGGACCACGATCAGCACGCCGATGAAACCCGCGATCACCGCGCTCCAGCGCCGCCAGCCGACGCGTTCGCCCAGAAACGCCGCCGACAGCGCGATGATGAAGAAGGGGGCCACGAAGATCAGCGCCGTCGCCTCGGCGAGTTGCAGAAAGCGCAGGCTGGTGAAGAAGAGAAACGTCCCCGCAACCCAGAGGATGCCGCGCAGGAGATGTACCGAGGGGCGATAGGAACGCAGCGCGCCGGTGCCCCCCATCCGCAGCGCGATCATCAGGGCGAAGGGCAGGGCGATGACGTTGCGCAGGAAGAGGATCTGCAGCGGCGAATAGGTCTGCGTCAGCGTCTTGGCGATGGCGTCATTCACCGTCAGGAAAGCGACGCCGATGCACATCAGCGCGATGCCCGTCTGATGGCTCGCGGGCGCTGCGGGGGATGCCGTTTGCACGAGGCCCCCTTACCCTTCCCGATCCGCCGCGATCAGCCGACGGGCAATCACCTGCGCCTGGATCTCGGCGGCGCCTTCGAAGATCGAGAGAATACGCGCATCGCACAGAACCCGGCTGATCGGATATTCCAGCGCGAAGCCGTTACCGCCGTGAATCTGGAGCGCGTTGTCGGCAGCGGTCCAGGCGACGC
The DNA here is from genome assembly GCF_900094735.1 of Saliniramus fredricksonii. Taxonomy (NCBI): domain Bacteria; kingdom Pseudomonadati; phylum Pseudomonadota; class Alphaproteobacteria; order Hyphomicrobiales; family Salinarimonadaceae; genus Saliniramus; species Saliniramus fredricksonii. Next base: position 2,286,253 of record NZ_FMBM01000002.1, on the reverse strand, counting down.
GCGCGGCAAGCAGCTTGGCCATGCCGGCCTCGAGATCGCAACGCTTGCCGGCATCCTTCTCGCGGGCCGAATAATAGGTGATCTGGCGCGCGATATGGATTTCGGCGGCCATCATGGCGAGCTTGTCGGCCACGCGCGGGAAGGCGATCAGCGGTTTGCCGAACTGGATGCGCTCCTGCGCGTATTGCAGGCCGAGATCGAGCGCCGATTGCGCCACGCCCACGGCCCGCGCGGCCGTCTGGATGCGCGCCGATTCGAAGGTCTGCATCAGTTGCCTGAATCCCTCGCCCTCGACATTGCCGAGCAGGTTTTCGCCGGCGACCTCGAAACCGTCGAACGACAATTCGTATTCCTTCATGCCGCGATAGCCGAGCACCTCGATCTCGCCGCCTGACAGGCCATCGACCGGGAAGGGTGCATCATCCGTGCCGCGCGGCTTCTCCGCGAGCAGGATCGAGAGTCCGCGATGGCCGGGCTCCTCGGGGCGCGTGCGCACCAGCATCGTCATCAGATCGGCGCGCACCGGATGGGTGATCCAGGTTTTGTTGCCGTAGACCTTCCAGACATCCCCCTCGCGCACGGCGCGGGTCTTGAGCGACGCGAGATCCGAGCCGGTATCGGGCTCGGTGAAGACGGCGGTGGGGATGATCTCGCCCGCCGCGATGGCCGGCAGGAAGCGCGCCTTCTGCTCGGGCGTGCCGCCGCCCTGGATCAACTCCGCCGCGATCTCCGAGCGCGTGCCGAGAGAGCCGACGCCGATATAGCCGCGCGACAATTCCTCGGAGACGACGCACATCGACACCTTGGACAGCCCCATCCCGCCGAATTCCTCGGGGATGGTGAGACCGAAGACACCGAGTTCGGCCATCTGGTTGATGACCTCCATCGGGATATAGGCGTTCTGTTCGTGCCAGTGATGCGCATGGGGCACGATCTCGGCCTGCGAGAAACGATGCATCTCGCTGCGGATCGCCTCCAGCGTCTCGTCGAGCCCGGCATCGCCCTGGACCAGCATGCCGGAGGATTGACGCATCAGATCGATCAGCCGGGCGCGGTTTCGCGCCGTATTACCGTCATCAATCAGCGCAGCAATGGCGGGGGTGTAGAATTGTGCGATCTCGCCATGGTCGAAGCCGAAGGCCGAGAGCCGCACGATCTCGCCCTGGCTCATCGGGATGCCGTTGAGCGCCTGGGCGCAATACTCGCCGGCGCCGATGCGCACCAGCATTTCCTCCATCGCCCCGAAGCGCCCTTCCGCGCTCAGGCGTTCGCTACAGGCGGCAAGTTCGCGCAAGGCGCGCACATAGGTGGCGAGCCAGGCCAGACCATGGGCGGCATGCTGTTCGGCATCGAGCCGGGCTGCATCGACGCGGCCATCGATCACGATGCGCGGGCGCAGCTTGTCGCGCGCGGCATCGAGCAGGGCCTCGAGACTGGTAACGGCTTCATCAAGCAGGGCGGGCAGCGATTGCGGTTGCGCGGGTGCGGCGGCATTTGCGACGGACATGGCATCTCCTTGCGGGCATGGCGCATGCGCGCGACCCGCGTCTTCGTTTTATCTCATGGTTTAGAACGCCGGCCCCGACGAGGCCAGCCCTCATCGCTCACACGGGCTGCGCGTCATTGCCGCGATGCCTCGGCAAGGCCATCGTTGCGTAGATCGCGAGACCTGCGGCGGCGGCGAAATAGGCGGCGATGCCGAAGAACTGGTCCGGCAGCGCGAGGCCGAGATCAATGAGCGCGCCACTGATCGCAGGGCCGAGCGCGGTGCCGAGCACCATGATCGCGGCGATCATGGCGCGGATCGCGCCGAGATGGCGGGTGCCGTAGACCTCGGCCCAGAGCGTCGCCATCAGCGTCGTGTGCATGCCCGTCGAGGCGCCCATCAGGATGATGGCCAAGCCGGCAGCCGCCGGGCTCGGCGCGAGCGCGAAGGCGATATATCCCAGCGCGATCGGAACGAGGTAGAGCCGCGCCAGCGCCGCGCAGCCGAAGCGGTCGACGAACCAGCCGGCGAGCAGCAGAAACAGCACGCTCGTCCCGGTAAAGAGCGGGAACAGCGCCACCAGCGTCAGATGCGCCCAGTCCTTCGCCTCGGCGAGATGCACCTGGTGGAAGAAGAAGGCGGTCATCCAGGCGGAGGGGCCGAGCAGCGCCGGCACCATCAGCCAGAAGAAGCGGTGCCGGAAGACCTCGCCGCGCGTCCACATCCGCCCGTCGAAGCCCTGCGAGCCGCTATCGCGGGAAAACGACTGCGGCGTGCGCTCGCGCCCGAGCAGCAGGTAGAGAAGCGGCGCGAAGGCGATCAGGATCAGCGCGGCGGCAACCCAGAGCATGCGCCAGTTGAACAGGCCGAGCAGGGCCACGAAGATGATCGGCAGGAACGCCTCCCCCGTCGCCACCCCGAGCCCGGCGATCGAGACCGCCCGCCCGCGCGTCGCCACGAACCAGCGCGCCATCGCGACCATGGCGATATGCCCCATGAAGCCCTGACCGAACAGGCGCAGGAAATAGATCGCCACGACGAGCACGATGACATGTGTGGCGAGCGCCATCCCGAGCGCCGCCATCCCCAGCCCGATGAGGACGCCCGCGCCCAGAACCCTGACACGAAAACGGTCCGAGAGCGTGCCGGCAAAGACCATGGTCGCCGCCGAAGCCATTGTCGCGATGGCATAAAGGCTGCCCCAGCCGCCATGCGACAGGCCGAAATATTCCCGGATCTCACCGGCGAAGACCGCGATGAAGAAGGTCTGGCCGAAGCTTGATGCGAAGGTCAGCAGAAATCCGGCGAGGAGCCAGACGGCATTGTCTCTGGCGAAGCGAAGGAAGCCGTTCATGCGCTTTGATCTGTCCATGGGAGGGATCGCGCATAGAGATCACGGTTTGCCGCAAGGCGCAAACGGCGCTATCGCTGCCTTCGACATGCCGCAGCGGCAGGGGCGGCGAAACGGCAGGAAAGGTGAGGATCATGACGGGTCGGGCGGATTCCGGGACGCAGCCATCGGCAGGTGCGCGGGACGCAGCAGGGCAGGGGCCGCTCGGCGGGTTGCGGATCGTCGAATCGACCGCCTTCATTGCCGCCCCGCTCTCCACCATGAGCCTTGCGCAGCTCGGCGCCGAGGTGATCCGCCTCGATGCGCCGGAGGGCGGGCTCGATTACCGGCGTTATCCGCATGCGCCGGCGGGGGCGAGCCTCTACTGGAGCTTCCTCAACCGGGGCAAGCGCTCCGTCACCCTGGATCTGCGCCGGCAAGAGGATCGCGAACGCGCCGCCGCGCTGATCTGCGCGCCGGGCGAGGGCAACGGCATTTTCGTGACCAACCTGCCGCTCAAGGGCGAACTCACTTTCGAGGCGCTGGCCGCGCGCCGTCCGGACGTGATCGTGCTCAGCCTCGATGGCAGCCCGGACGGGGCGACGGCGATCGATTACACGGTGAACGCGGCCTGCGGCGTCGCCATGATGACCGGACCGCAGGGCGTTGCCGGGCCTGTCAACAACGCCATGCCGTTCTGGGACGTGATCTGCGGCAAGACCATCGCGCTGGGCCTGCTCGCCGCCGAGCGCGAGCGCCGCCTCACCGGGCGCGGCCAGCATGTGAAGCTGAGCCTCTCCGACGTTGCCATGGCCTCGATGGCGAATGTCGGGATCCTCGCCGAGGCGGAGCTCACGGGCGCGTCCCGTCCGCGCGACGGCAACTGGATCTACGGCACGTTCGGCACCGATTTCCCCACAAGCGACGGCGCGCGCATCATGCTCGTCGCGGTGACCGGCAAGCAATGGCAGGCGCTGATCGCGGTGATGGGGCTCGAAGCCCGCATGCAGGCGCTCGCCACCGCCTTCGCGGCCGATCTCACCCGCGAGGAAGAGCGCTACCGCATCCGCCACGCCATCGCCGCGCTGATGGGGGAATGGGTTGCGGCGCGCAATCTCGACGAGATCGCAGCCGCCTTTGCGGGCACGGCAGTGTGCTGGAGCCCGTTCCGCGACGTGGCACAGATGCTCGCGCAGGACTGGCGGGCGAGCATCCGTAATCCAATGTTCCAGACGGTCGACCATCCCGGCATCGGCCCGGTCCTGACCCCGGCCTCGCCGCTGCGCTTTTCGAATCATGATGGGGAAGGCGCGCGGGCCGGTGCGCATCCCGCGCCGGTGCTCGGAGCGGATACGGCGGGGGTGTTGGGGGGTGGGGATTGATGCTCGCCCGGGTCACCCGCCCGCATCGCTCCCCGTCGCAGCGCCGCCCGAGCCCGCATCGAGCGCGCGGCGCAGCGTGCGCAGGTCCCGCCAGGCGAGGCGTTTCTGTGAGGGCTGTTGCCGCAGAAAGCCCGGATTCAGGGTTGCCATGGCGGGGATCACGCGTTTGCCGGTGTCGTAATCCTGCCAGCGCCCGCGCGCCTTGTGGATGCCGGTATTGATCTCCAGCAGCGCCTGGGCCGCTCGCTCACCGAGGCAGATCAGGAAATCGGGGTCGGCCAGTTCGATCTGGCGGCGGATGAAGGGCATGCAGGCCGCAGCCTCCTGTGGCGTCGGGGGGCGGTTGCCGGGCGGGCGCCAGGGGATGACGTTGCCGATATAGACGCTGGAGCGGTCGAGCCCGATCGCGGCGAGCATGCGGTCGAGCAACTGGCCCGAGCGCCCGACGAAGGGCTTGCCCTGCCGGTCCTCCTCCGATCCCGGCGCCTCGCCGACGAGCATGACCCGCGCGCCCGGCGTCCCGTCGGCGAAGACCAGCGATTTCGCGGAAAGCTTGAGCCCGCAGCCGTCGAAACCGGCGAGATTGTCGCGCAGCATGGCGAGATCGGTCGCGGCAGCCGCGCGCGCATGTGCGCCGGCGACGGCTTCCTGCGGATCGAGGCTGGCGGGGGTTGCGGGTGACGCGGAGCGGGCGGCTGCCGGCGGCCGATCGCCGGATGGCGCGCGGATGCTGTCGGCGGCGCGGGCACGGGCATCGATCCCGGCAGCGCGGTGCTCGGCTTCGCGCGCGCGCTTCTCCCGCTCCTCGGCGAAGCGGTCGATCGGCACCTCGTCCAGCGCCACGTCGACGCCGGACGCGGCATAGAATTCGAGCAATGCCGTCAAAGCCGCCCGCTGATCCTCAGCCGTGTGCATCCAACCTCCCGCCGGAACGCCCGCCCGCGACGTCTCCGTCGCCCGGTTATCGGGGTTTTCGGCGGCGGGGGCAAGATTGGGGAGATGTTGATTTATGATGGGCGGGGCTTACCCGGCCTCATGCAGGGTCTGAATTCTTCGTCCTCGCCGCGTGATGGGGCGGCAGTTGCGAGGCAAGGAAATGATTCGTTGGACAATGCAATGCCGGCTATTGACCCACTGACTCTGTCGATATCGATTTCTGCTCTGACCCGGCCCCCATTCCCGCCGAATCTGCCCCGATGGCCCTCTGCGCGCGCAAATCCGCGATTCCCGTGTTGATTCCGGCCTGTCTTGGGAATAGCGTCATCGCGCTGGTATAGAGGGCCGGCATCCAGCCTTGTGAATGGGGGAAACCATGGCGGGCAAGACCGTGACCCGGGCCGATCTGTCGGAGGCCGTCTATCAACGTGTCGGGCTTTCGCGCACCGAATCGGCGCAATTGGTCGAATCCGTGCTCGGCGAGATCTGTGAAACCCTCGAGCAGGGGGAGACGGTGAAGCTGTCCTCCTTCGGCTCCTTCGTCGTGCGCGAGAAGGGCGAGCGGATCGGGCGCAATCCGAAAACCGGCGTCGAGGTGCCGATCGAGCCGCGCCGCGTCATGGTCTTCAAGCCGTCCAACGTGATGAAGGCCAGGATCAACGGCGACAACGATTCCGAAGGCGAATGAACGCGGGCGGTTTCGCCGCGCGTTGCATATGAGGGAGTCGTCTGATCCGGGAGTAGGCTGGCGCAATGGAAAAGAGTCCGGACGCTTTTCGTACCATCAGCGAAGTGGCTGAGGATCTCGACCTGCCGCAGCACGTGTTGCGTTTCTGGGAAACCCGGTTCACGCAGATCAAGCCGCTCAAGCGGGCCGGCGGGCGGCGCTATTATCGCCCGAGCGATATCGATTTGCTCCAGGGCATCCGCCGCCTGCTCTATGCCGAAGGCTATACGATCAAGGGCGTTCAGCGCATTCTCAAGAGCGAGGGCGTGCGTGCCGTCGAGGCGATCGGGCGCGGCGAGGTCACGCTGGAAGCACGGCCTGCCGATGCGCCCGAAGCCGCAGAGCCTGATGTCGATGCGCAGGCGCGGGCACGGCGCGGCGATAATGCTGCTGCGACCGATACCGGCTTCGACGACGACGCGACTGATGCGGCAATCCCCATTGAAATGGGCACCCGCGCCACGGGCCGGCGGGCCGCGCTCGATCGCGGGCAATTGCGCGCCGCGCTCGACGAATTGCGTGAATGCCGGCGGGTTCTCGACAATCTGATGCTTCCCGGTGATTCCGAGAGCTGACGCGTTTCGCGCGCGCCTCGCAGGGATGCGCATACGGGCCGGGCGTCACGGCGCATGACGCACCGGGGGCGCCGGCATATCCTGCGTCTGGCGAAATGCGTGATGCCGGCACGCTCCGCGATCCAGAAAAAACCGTGCGCCGGAAGAGGAGACGTTCCATGAGCCCGAATCAGACAAGGACGGATGCAGCGCGCGATCCCGCCGCCGAATTCGTCGTGACCCATGCGAAGGACGCGCAGTTCGACGGCGGTCTGCGCGGTTTCTTCGAATACCGCGATCTTGGCATGAAGCCGGTCACGGATGGGCGTATCCAGGCCCATGTCATCCGCGCCAAGCCCGGTGATGCGGCTTCAGGCGAATGGCATTACCACGTGCTCGACTTCCAGATGGTCTATGTGCTCAAGGGCTGGGTGCGGTTCGAATATGACGGGGTCGGGGAGGTGCTGCTCGAAGCCGGCTCCTGCGTGAACCAGCCGCCCGGCATCCTGCATCGCGAAATCGAACATTCGCAGGATCTGGAATTGCTGGAAATCACCTCGCCGGCGGAGTTCGAAACCGTTGCCGCCAAACCGGAGGGGCGGTGACGAAGCGCTTCGTCCAAAGAAAAACCCGCCCGCCTGGTGGCGGACGGGTTCGATGGAAAGGGCGGCAACGCGGGGAGCCGCTGCGCCTTCGCGTCATCAGCGGCCTTACTTCGCGGCGGTTTTGGCCATCGCGGTTTCGACCGGCTTCATCATTTCCTTGGCGAGGTTGGCGTAGAGTTCGCCGACCTTCGTCGACTGGGCCACGAGCGCCTCGTAAGAGCTCTTGACGTAGTCGGTCTGAATTTCGATCGCCTTGTCGAGCGACTTGGCGCCGACAAGCTTCTCCATGGTGGAGGTGCCGTGCTCAAAGGACTTCTTGGCGAAGTCGGCGCTCTCGACGGCGATGGCCTGGGCGCCCATGGAAACACCACCGAACGCCTTCATCGTGGCGTCCATGCTTTCCTTGCCGAACTTCTGCATGTCTTCGAATTGGTTCATCATCTGCGATCTCCGGCGCGCGATGCGCCGCCTCTGTTCGTTTGAGCCTGACGGCCGAACATGTGCGATCAGCCGATTGCCCCTTATATGTGCACTGCACAATCGATGTCAAGGATTATGTTGCAGTGCAGCAAAAGTGCGGAAATTCGGTTTTGACATTAACCCGTCCGTAACCGCGATTGCCGCAGGATAAAGCTTGTAACGCGTTCGCAATGGTGACGGAGACCAGTGCCGGGGGGCCGAACGCGTCAAGGGTTCTCGACCGCTGACACAGGGACGGTCTCACATGGTTTTGCGTAATATTCCCCTGCGCTGCATCGCATCGCGCTTTGCCGCAGCGCTCGTGGCGATCGCCATGGTGCTGGCCGCAAGCCTCATCGCTCCCACGCCCGCACATGCCTATAATCCGCCCTATGCCGCCGTCGTCATCGACGTCAAGACGGGACGGACGCTGCATGCGGAGAACGCCGATGCGACGCGCTTTCCCGCATCGCTGACCAAGGTGATGACGCTTTACCTCGTCTTCGAGCAGCTGGAGCGCGGTGCGCTTCGCCTCGATTCGCCGCTGCGCGTTTCATCGCGCGCTGCCGCCGAGCCGCCCTCGAAGCTCGGCCTGCGCGCCGGATCGACGATCACGGTGGAGAATGCCATCCTTGCGCTGACGACCCGGTCGGCCAATGACGTCGCCACCGCGATCGCGGAAAACCTCGGCGGCAGTGTCGACGCCTTCACCCGTGAGATGACCCGTACGGCGCGGGCGCTGGGGATGAAGCGCACCACCTTCCGCAACGCACATGGTCTGCCCAATCGCGAACAGGTCACCACCGCACGCGACATGGCGATCCTCGCGATCGCCGTACAGGACCGCTTCCCGCAATATTATCACTATTTCTCCCGCCGCAACTTCGCCTTCAACGGCACCACGCATCGCAATCACAACCGCCTGATCGGACGCGTCACCGGTGTGGACGGCATCAAGACCGGCTTCATCCGCGCCTCGGGTTTCAACCTGATGACGAATGCCAAGACGAACAGCCGCCACATCGTCACCGTGGTGATGGGCGGGCGCTCCGGTGCGCATCGCGACGGAATCGTCGAGCGGCTGGTCAAGAACAATCTGCCGCACGCCTTTGCGGGCGCCCGTCAGACGCCGATGATGAATGCCGCCGGCGCGGTGGCCTTCGTGCCGAATGTCCTGCCGCCCGCGCGCCCCGCCGATATCGGCGTGCCGCCGGCTGCTTTCGCCAGCGCCTCGGCCACCGGCGGTCCGCTCGATCTCGCCTCCATGCGCCCCGCCGTGGCGCCCGAACGCAATGCCGGCAACACCGCGACGCCGGCTTCTTCCGGCACGCTGCGTCAGGGTGCTGCCGCCGAAACGGCGCCGGAACAGAGTGGCGGGCAAGTGCTCTCTTTCGCCGAGTCGACCGGTTCGATTCCGCTGCCGCCTGCTGATCTGGGTTCACGTCATGTTTCCCGGGAAATGGCGCAAGGCGGTGAAGATGCCGAGACCGTGGCGCCCATGCAGGTCGCGAGCGCGAATGCCGCTGCGCCGCTGCCGCCGGCTGCGACACCGGCCGAGCCCGAGCCGGAGCCCGTCGCGGTTTCGCCCTGGGTCGTGCAGATCGCCGCAGTCGATTCGAAGCGCGCCGCCCTGGAGATGCTGGAAAATGCCCGTAGCCGTGTCGGTGACCCGCTCAGCGCAGCCGAGCCTTTCACCGAAACGGTCCAGACCGGGGGAACGACGCTGCATCGCGCGCGCTTCTCGGGCTTTGACAGCCAGGGCGCGGCGCGCGACGCCTGCCGCCAGCTGGAGCGTCGCGGCTTTGCCTGTTTCGCGTCGCGCAGCTGATCGGCGACCCCGCCGGAGCACGTCCGGCATACCTTTCGAGTGCGGATCGACCGGCATCTTCCGGTCGATCCCGTGAGTGGCGTAACCGACCATGGTCCCGTTCGGACCATCGCGCGTGGAGTATCAGCGATGTCGGCTCAAGAGCATGTCCTTGGCCTGGTTCACCCGGGCCGCGAGGTAGGTCGACCCCCCCTGGTCGGGATGGAGCTTCAGCATCAGCGCGCGGTGCGCGCGCTTGATGGCGGCAGCATCCGCCCCCGGCTCAAGCCCCAGGATCTGATAGGCCTCCTCTTCCGTCATCGCGCCCGCCTCGGCCTCGCGGCCCGTCCCCGCGTCAGCGTCAGCATGAGTGTCTTCACGCCAGCCGGGAAACCGGCGGTCGAAATAAGCCTCTAACAGACGCAAGCCCTCCTGATCGCCGGCGCCGGCGCATTCGGTGTAGAGCGTCTGCAATTCGCGTTCGCCGAGTTCGTCGAGGCCGCGCCCGGCGAAGGCACCCGCCAGAACGCTGCCGTTCATCTCGCCGCTATCGTGATCGAGGGTCATCTCGATCATGGCCGAGCGCACGCGCGAGGTCTTGCCGGTGGCGGGGCCGCTCGAGGGGCTCCCTGGCCCCAGCCGGCCAAGGCCCCCGGGCAGACCGGGAAGGCCCGCGCTCCAGCCCAGCAACCAGGCGGCGAAACCGCCGATCAGCAGCGCCATGTCGATGCGTCCGCGCACCAGCATGAGAGCGGCGAGCGCCAGCGCCGCCGTTCCGGCAACGGCCTTGATCAGCCGCACCAGCACGCGCGGATTGGTGCGCGCATAGAGGCGCGACAGCCACCAGAGAAGGAGAACGGCGAGGACGCCATAAAGCAGTGAGATCATGAGCGCTTCATCGCCGTAATCAGGCGCCGCGCACCGGCATCGCCCTCGGCCAGCTTCTGTAGCGCCCCCATGCCGCCTGCCGCATAGGTGGCCGCTGCCCGCAGCAGCGCTTCGAGGGCGCCGGGTGCGGCTGCATCGAATCGCTCATGTGCGCCCCCGCTGAGCCGCGCCATCTCGGCGAAGGCCGCCGTCGCGGCGGGATCGTCGCCCTCCTGGAAGAAGAAGCCCCTGATCCCCATCACCCCGAGCTCACCGGTGAGGGCGCACAGCGTATCGACATGTTCCTCCATGGCGTCGCCGACGTAAATGAAGGCGGCGATACGGCGCTCCTGCGCCGCCCTGCGGACATGGCGCAGCACGCGTTCGATCTGCGTCAGACCACCCTGACAGCGCAGACCTGTCATGATCTCGGTGAGCGCGCGCGGATCCGAGACCCAGCGCGAGGCCCGGCATTCGCGAAAGCCGCGGAAATAGACGAGTTGTACGGCGAGCCCGCCGATCCGCGCCGTCGTGTCGAACATTCCCGCCTGGACCGAGCAGGCCAGATCCCAGGTCGGCTGCCGGCTCATCGTGGCATCGAGGGCGAAGATCAGGCGACCCTGATCGGCGCCCGCCGCAACGGGGGCGAGGCTGCCGGCTTCCCGCAGAAACGCGTCGACGGCGCCGCCGGACTGGCCGGCAGGGCCCGGGCGATTGTCTTGCTTGCGCCTGTCGGGCGCCTTGCCTTCACTCATCTTTCGACCTTGTCGCCTCCCGGTCCGCCAGCGCGGCGGATCGCACCGTCATGCCCGCCACCGCATCCGTAAGATAGGGTCGAACCGGTCGCGTTCCCATGGCATGCGTTGCCGCTGCGCTGCGGCACCGGTGCGCCGGCGGGGCTTGATGCCGGTGACAGGCGGGGTGAGAGCCGCAGGCGCCGGCTGCGCTGCCGCACCGGGATCGGGCGCTGATCCTGACGCGTCGCCTCGACGATATGGACTCCGGCGAAGGGGGCCCGCAGCCGCAGCCCCGCCCGCTCCCACAGACCCGCACTGCGCAGGAAACGCAGCGAGGAGATCGGCGGCACGTAGAGGGCCTCGTTCCAGACCTGCGCATCGAAACCGTTGCGATGCAGCAGGCTGCCCAATTGTGAAACCGAATAAGGGCGCCCCTGGCCGAAGGGGGTGGCGTCGACACGCGCCCAGATGCCGCGCCGGTTGGGTACGATGATCGCAACACGTCCGCCGGGAGCGAGGATGCGCCAGATTTCGTGCAGGAACTCGTCCGGATCGCCGACATTCTCGAGCAGATGCGCCACCAGCGCGCGTTCATAGGCGCCGTCCACCGCCGGCAGCACCAGCGGCTCGACGAGACAGGCGCGATTCTTCTCGTCCGGCGGCCAGTGCGATACACCCTGGCGCGCGGGCATGAACAGGTTCACCCGCTCGCAGCGCGCGATGGCCGGGCGCAGGAACGGCGCGGCGTAGCCCAGCCCGACCATGCGGCAATCCTGTGAGCCGCGTATGAAATCCACCAATGTGCGCGCCACGAAGCGCTGCGCCACATGCCCGAGCGGGGTCTGGTAGAATTGCTGCAGCGAGACGATATCGACGATCATGGTCGGCGCATGCCTTCGGTTGCCCTTGGCGGGTCTCGTCCGGTTGCCCTTGGCGGGTCTCGTCAACGAATGGCCAAAACACCGCGTCTGCGCAACCCGTATCGTCACGACAGGGCGTTTTCGGCCCGAAGGCGGACAGGCCGGGCGATGTGTCTCGTGAGGAAACGTCTTGTGGATAGGATTGCAGGCGTGCTCCCCAAGCCGGCATGGCAGGCTAAGATCGGAGGAACGAGGACAATCATGCAGCAATACCACGCGCTCCTGCGCCGCATTCTCGACGAGGGCCTTGAGAAGGGTGACCGGACCGGTACGGGCACGCTCTCGGTTTTCGGTCACCAGATGCGCTTCGATCTCGCCGACGGCTTTCCGCTGGTCACGACCAAGAAGCTGCATCTGCGCTCGATCATCCACGAATTGCTGTGGTTCCTGGCGGGCGACACGAATATCGCCTATCTCAAGGAGAACCGCGTCTCGATCTGGGATGAGTGGGCCGACGCGAACGGCGATCTCGGGCCGGTCTACGGCAAGCAATGGCGCTCATGGCCCAATCCGAACGGCGCCGACATCGACCAGATCAGCTGGCTGATCAACGAGATTCGCCGCAATCCCGATTCGCGCCGCCTCGTGATCAGCGCCTGGAACCCGGCCGATCTCGACCGGATGGCGCTGGCGCCGTGTCACTGCCTGTTCCAGTTCTACGTGGCCGGTGGCAAGCTCTCCTGCCAGCTCTACCAGCGCTCCGCTGACGTTTTTCTCGGCGTGCCCTTCAATATCGCCTCCTATGCGCTGCTCACCCATATGGTCGCGCAGGTAACGGGGCTTGAGCCAGGGGATTTCGTGCATTCCTTGGGCGATGCGCATCTCTATGCGAACCATCTCGAACAGGCCCGTGAGCAATTGTCCCGCGAACCACGTCCGCTGCCGCGCCTGCGTCTCGATCCGCAGGTGCGCGATATTTTCGGCTTCCGTTTCGAGGATATCGCCATCGAGGGCTATGATCCGCATCCGGCGATCCGCGCCCCGGTGGCGGTTTGAGCGGCACAGGTGAGGCGATATGAGCGCTGCATCGACAGGCGTGACAATCCGCCGCGCCCGCCCCGGCGAGTCCGGCATCGTCGCGGGCTTCATCCGCGAACTCGCGGAATACGAGCGGCTCGCGCATGAGTTGCGGGCCGGCGAGGCGGAGATCGATGCGGCGCTGTTCTGCGACAATCCCCGCGTCTTCTGCGATCTCGCTTTTCTCGATGACGAACCTGTTGGTTTCGCTTTGTATTTCTACAATTTCTCGACCTTTCTTGGACGCCACGGGATCTGGCTCGAGGATCTCTACGTGCGCGAGGGGCTGCGCGGGCGCGGTATCGGCAAGGCACTGCTGGCGAGCCTCGCACGGCGTTGTGTTGCAGAAGGTCTCGGGCGCCTCGAATGGTGGGTGCTCGACTGGAATGCCCCGGCCATCGCCACCTATCGCGCTCTGGGGGCGCAGCCGATGGAGGAATGGACGGTGCAGCGGCTGACGGGGGAGGCGCTCACGCGGCTCGCCGACAAGGGCGGGGAGATATCAGGGAGAGAGCCGGGATGACGACAGAGACAGGTTTTCCGCTTACCATCGTCGCGGCAATTGCCGATAACGGCGTGATCGGCGACGACAACCGCCTGATCTGGCGGCTCAGGAGCGATCTGCGGCGCTTCAAGGAGATCACCCTCGGCAAGCCGATGATCATGGGCCGCAAGACCTTCGATTCCATCGGGCGACCGCTGCCCGGGCGTCGCACCATCGTGATGACGCGCGATCCGGATTTTGCGGTGGATGGTGTCGATGTCGCGCGTTCTTTCGACGCGGCCTGCCTTCGCGCCGATGCGGTTGCGCAGGAAATGGGCGCGCGCGAGATCATCGTGGCAGGCGGAAGTCAGATCTATGCGCAGGCGCTGCCAGCCGCACAAACGCTTCGGCTGACACGTGTCCACGCCATGCCTGATGGCGATGCGCACTTTCCCGACTTCGATTCGACACAATTTCGTATCATCGCTGAATCCGGCCACGGCGCCGGCCCGGATGATGAATTCGCGTTCACTTTCATCGATATGGAACGATGCTGACTGCCCGGTTTCGGTTGACTTTGGGGGCAGAAGTCTCCACTTCCGATGCAGACGTGGCGCGCTTTTCCGCAATGATAACGGGTGAGCAACGCGATGGTTTCAAGAATTATGCACTGAAGAGGGAAGCGTAGGATGCCCTGGAATAATCAAGGCAGCGGCGGTGGCGGAGGGCCCTGGGGTCCCCGCGGCAGCGGCGGCGGCGGTGGCGGCGGCCCATGGGGAGGCGGCCCGCAAGGCGGCGGCGGCTCCGGACAGACCCCGCCCGATCTGGAAGAGATCCTGCGCAAAGGCCAGGATCGCCTGAAGAACATGGTGCCCGGCGGCGGCTCGATGGGAGGCAAGGGCATCGCCCTGATCCTCATCGGTGTCGTGGTCGTCTGGCTGCTCACCGGCTTCTACACGGTTCGGCCCAACCAGGTCGGCCTCAATCTCATTTTCGGCGCCTATGTCGGCCAGACGGCGCCGGGCCTGAACTACAATCTGCCTTTCCCGATCGGTCAGGTGATCAAGCCGGACGTCACGCAGGTCAACCGCGTCGAGGTCGGATACCGCTCGGCGACAGAAGGGCAGCGTCCGCGTGACGCGCTCGAAGAGAGCCTGATGCTCACGGGTGACGAGAATATTGTCGATATCGATTTCGACGTGCAGTGGCAGATCGATGCGGCCCGGGCCGAAGAGTTCGTCTTCGAGATCCAGAATCCGGAAGGCACGATCAAGGCTGTGGCCGAGAGCTCCATGCGTGAGGTGATCGGGCGCCGTGACATCCAGGCCATCCTGACGATCGAGCAGGGCGAGATCATGCAGGAAGTCCAGGAGATCATGCAGGCCACACTCGAGGATTACAGCGCCGGCGTCACGATCCGCGTGGTGCAGCTGCAGGCCGCCGTGCCTCCGGCTCAGGTGCGTGAAGCCTTCTTCGACGTCAACGCGGCGCAGCAGGATCTCGTGCGCCTGCAGAACGAGGCCGAGACTTATGCGAGCCGGGTCGTTCCGGAAGCGCGTGGTCGCGCCGCGCGGATCATTCAGGAAGCTGAAGGTTACCGCGAGCGGGTCGTCAATGATGCCCAGGGTCAGGCGTCACGCTTTACCCAGGTCTTCGACGAATATGTGAACGCGCCGGACGTGACGCGTGAGCGTCTCTTCCTCGAGACGATGGAACGTGTCCTCGCGGGCACGGACAAGGTCGTCATCGATCAGAGCAACGGGGATGGTCAGCAGTCGGTCGTGCCGTATCTGCCCCTGCCGGAAATCCAGCGCCGCGCGCAGGGAGGCTCCCAATGAGAAATCCCGTCATCCGCACCGGCATCCTGATCGTTCTCGGTCTGGCGGCAGTGCTGCTCTACTCCTCCCTGTTCACGGTGCATCAGACCCAGCAGGCCGTGGTGCTGCGCTTCGGCGCCGTACGTCAGGTCATTACCGATCCGGGCCTCTACCTGAAGGCTCCGTTCATCGACGTGGTCCTGCCCGTCGAGAAGCGGCTGCTCGATCTCGACATCCCGGTTCAGACGGTCCTGTCGAGTGACCGTCAGAATCTGGAAGTGGACGCCTTTGCACGCTACCGGGTCATCAATGCGCTGCGCTTCTATCAGACGGTGAACAACCAGACCAATGCCAATGCGCGGTTACGCTCCTTCGTCAATGCCGCAATGCGTAACATACTGGCGAATGCCTCCTTCCCGGAGATCATTCGCACCAGCCGAAACGACCTCATGCTGCGTATTGCCGAGACGGTGAACCGTCAGGCGGAGGATCTGGGCATCGAAGTCGTCGATGTGCGCCTCACCCGCGTCGATCTGCCGACGGCGAACTCCGAAGCGGTGTTCCGCCGGATGCAGACCGAGCGTGAGCGTGAAGCGGCGGATCTGCGCGCACAGGGTGCCCAGCGTGCCAATGCCATCCAGGCGCGGGCCGATCGCGATGTCGTCGTGATCGAGGCGGAAGCCAACCGTACGGCCGAAGAGCTGCGCGGTGCCGGTGACGCCGACCGTAACCGCATCCTGGCCGAAGCCTATGGGCGTGACGCCGACTTCTTCGCCTTCTATCGCTCGATGCAAGCCTACGAGCAGGCCCTGATGACGAGCGATACCGCGACGACGCAGATGGTGATCTCACCCGATTCGGACTTCTTCCGCTTCTTCGACAGTCCTGCCGGGCGCGGACAGTCGACGCGGGATCTGCCGCTTCCGATCGATCCGGAAGGGCCGATGAGCGAAGCGCCCACGCTTCCTCAAGCTCCGACTGCGGCGGATGCGACGGGGAGCCTCGGCCCGCTCGCCGCGCCCGTCGAATAAGGCCTGCAAGCGTCTCGCATGTGGGACCTGATCACAGCCCTCGGCCTCGTTCTCGCGGTCGAGGGCATTCTTTTTGCCGCTTTCCCCGACGCAATCCGCCGCGCCATGTACGAGGCGTCGCAAAGCCCGCGCGATCGGATGCGGGCGGTGGGGATCGTTTGTGCGATCATCGGTATCGCCATCATCTGGCTCGTGCGCGGATGATCGATGCGGTTTTATCCGGAATGGCGCGGCAATGGCTTGACTTGCCTCGATTTTGCGCAAACACTCCGGCATCGATGCAACCGGGGTTTCCGGCCCGACCTTCCGCATGGATTGTGGGAGGATTTCGTGCTTGAAGCCGATCAGAGGAGAAGACAGCCATTCGCCGACCAATGAGAGCCATGCCGGTCCCGCAAAAGGACGGGCCGCGCGCCAACCGCGACATCCGAGGCGTTCGTGAGGTGCAACTGATCGATGACGAGGGCACGAATCGTGGCGTCGTCCCGTTTGCGGAAGCCCTCCAGCTGGCCGAGGCAGTCGGCCTTGACCTGGTCGAGATCGCACCCAATTCCGAACCTCCGGTCTGCAAGCTTCTGGATTACGGCAAGTTCCGTTTCGATCAGCAGAAGAAAGCGTCTGAAGCACGCAAGAAGCAGAAGACGGTCGAGGTCAAGGAAGTCAAGCTTCGTCCTGGTATCGACAAGCACGATTACGAGACGAAGATGAAGAACGTGAAGCGTTTCTTCGAGGATGGCGACAAGGTGAAGATCACCCTGCGCTTCCGCGGGCGCGAAATGGCGCATCAGGATCTCGGCCTGAAATTGCTGTTGCGGGTCAAGGAAGAGACCCGGGAATTCGCCAAGGTCGAGCTCGAGCCGCAGCTCGAAGGCCGCCAGATGATCATGATCCTGGCACCGCGCTGAAGCGCGTGCCGCTTGTTTCACGGATGCATGTCATGCCGCCCCGTCTGGTAACAGGTCGGGCAGGCACGCGTTCGGGATATCGATGCTCGGGGCCGGGACGATGCGTGTCGCGGCCCCGTATTCTTGGCTGACTGACCCTTGACCGATCTCGGCATGGTCGATTTCTGCGACGATCAAAAGATTTCCGCATTTGCCGCACAGACTCACGTTGCTGCGCCGAAATTCTGGGGCGTCTGTGGGTCGGGAGGGCGGCGTGAAGCGGATCGAGGAAATCTACTGGTTGCGTTTCTACGGCGCGCTGGCCGTCTTCACGTTTCATCTGATCGACCGGATCGAGCTCTATTATCTCGAGCACACAGCCCTTGATCTGTTGCGCATTCCCTCCGCACTCGGAACGCCGATCTTCATTTTCATCTCGATCTTTCTGTTTTCGCTGCGCTATGGTCGTGATGTCCCGAACGATTTCCTTGTCACGCGGCTGAAATATATCATGTTGCCCTATTTCGTTTACGGGATAATCTATTCAACAGCCGAATATATCCGCGTATCGCTCAGCGGGCTGGAGGTCAGTTACATTGCCTATCTGCGCGAATATCTGCTCTTTGCCGGCTGGCACGGCTATTTTCTAATCGTGGCGATGCAGTTTTATATTTTCTTCTGGGCCTATAATCGCTTCAGGCTCTGGACATGGCTGCCCTCCGAGCGCTGGCTGATACCGGCATCATTGATCAGCATGGCATGGTGGGGTTTTTTCCGCTGGTACGATATCGCGCCCCCGGGCTATCTGCACTGGATCGCGCCGCTGGGCTGGGTCTATCTGTTCTTCCTCGCCGTGCTCATGGCAAGGCATTACCCCGATATCCGCACAAACCGGCTGCTCGCGACCTTTTCGCAGCCGATCTGGCTCATCGCGATCCTGGTCCTGCTCGTCAGCATGACCTTTCTGCACGCGATCGAATACTCGTCCAAGGAAGCCTGGGTCATCCCGCTTTTCAGCTTCGCGCTGCTCTTTGCCATGCCGCGGCTTCTCGGGATCGTCGCGCCACTGCTGGTGCGCAAGGTCAATGAAGCCTCCTTCGTGATCTATCTCGCGCACCCATTGTTCTTCTCGGCCGTCGATCTCGTTGGCTGGAATGTCGGTCTGCCGTTATGGCTCTACGTGATCGCGCTCATCGTGGCGGGTATGGGCGGCTCGATCATGCTCAGCCACATCGTCAATCGGGCAGATTGGAGCGCCATGCTGCTGGGCAGGCGGCTGCGCGTGGCCTGAGGGAGGCCTTCAGGTTTCGACGAGGCCCGTCGTGTCGTCAGAGCCACGCGAATCGGGGCGGCCATGGGCGAGCGCGAGATAATCCTGCGAGCGCATCTCGATCAGACGCGAGACGGTACGATCAAATTCGAAGGCCTCCCGCCCGTGCCTTGCATCATAGAGCGCGTGCGCCTCGGCGGCGGCGGAGGCGAGCAGCTTCACGCGGTTGTCGTAGAGCGCGTCGATCAGGGTGATGAAGCGCTTGGCTTCGTTGCGGTTTTCGAGATGCATGCGCGGTATCGCGTCGATGATCACCGTGTGGAAATCCTGCGCAATGGCGAGGTAGTCGGCGGCGCCGAGCGGGCGGGCGCACAGCTCCTCGAAGGAGAAGCGCGCCACGCCCGAGGCGGCCTGCGGGACCTGCAGCGGGTGCCCGCGCACGGCCACGCGCATCGGCTCGCCGCGCTTGCGGCCGGTGAGGCGCCGGAAGGCGTCGTCGAGGGCGGCGCGTGCCGTATCATCGGCCGGGACGTGCCAGACCGGCTTGCCTGCGAGTTTCTCCAACCGGAAATCGGTGCGCGAATCGAGTTCGACGATGGCCATACGCTCATGGATCATCTCGATGAAGGGCAGGAACAGCGCGCGGTTCAGCCCGCCCTCATAGAGGCGGGCCGGCTCCACATTGGAGGTTGCGAAGACCACGACGTTTTCCGCAAACAGCGCCTTGAACAGGCGCCCCAGGATCATCGCATCGGCGATGTCGGTGACGGTGAATTCGTCGAAGCACAAGACATAGGCTTCCTGCGCGAGCGCCCTGGCCACCGGTTCGATCGGGTCGTCCCCCTTCACCTTGCCGGCCTTGAGATCCTGCCGGTAGGCGTGGATGCGGCCATGGACA
Organism: Saliniramus fredricksonii; assembly: GCF_900094735.1. Lineage (NCBI taxonomy): Bacteria > Pseudomonadati > Pseudomonadota > Alphaproteobacteria > Hyphomicrobiales > Salinarimonadaceae > Saliniramus > Saliniramus fredricksonii. The sequence goes on along the minus strand of NZ_FMBM01000002.1, from coordinate 2,267,042 downwards.
TCGGCCATGAAAGCGTGGAAATGCGCCCGGCGTTTGCGGCGCACGCTCAGGCTCTCGTAGAAAAGATCCATCAGCATGGTCTTGCCGCGCCCCACCGAGCCCCAGACATAGAGCCCCTTTATCGGTTCGCTCGCGGCGGTGCGGCGCCCGAACAGCCAGCCGAGGGCACTGCTCTTGCGCGCGAGGCGCTTTTCATTGAGTTGCACGGCCAGTTTGTCGAGCCGCGCGAGCAGGCTCGTCTGGGCCGGATCGCGCTCGATCGCATTGCTCGCGACGAGCGCGTGATAGCGCGCGCTGACGGGCCGTGAAGTGCTTTCAGGATTGGTGATCTCGTCGGTGCGCTTGTTCAAGATCGTGGTCGCGTGGCTGGTTCGTGAAGGTGAGCTTGTTATCTCTTTGGCTAGCGCGATAAGCGGGCGCTCACAAGCCCCTGAAACATGCGTTGACCGGCCCGTATCCTTGCGTCAGCATCGCGCATCAAGGTAGCGGAGATTGCCATGAGCGATGATATGATGGGGGACGTGCCGGAGGATGGGAGTGCGGCAGCGGCGCCCCCCGTGACGGTTGATACTGCAGGGGCAGTGTCGGCGCCCTCTCGCCTGCGCGACCATCCGAACTGGTATTACCTCCTGCGCGAATTCTATGAGCTCTACCGCTTCCTGCCATCGGGCGGCAGCGACAGGATTCGCGGCCATCAGCGCGCGGTGCGCGAGCGTATCAGCGCCCTGATCCAGACGAATGCGCTCCTGCGCTTCGGGGCCTGCGAGGAAAAACCCGTCACCGCCTATCTGCGCCGCGTCCTCGACGAGGGGCGTGTCGAGAAGCACGCACCGGTGATTCGCGCCATCGATGCCGTGCGCGCCAGTCTCAACTGGCAATACGGCTATGACAAGATCCCGCGCGGGCTCTCGCAAAAATTCGCCTATGCGGAGATCGCCGGGCCGAATGCGCCGATCCACAGCGAAGCGGTGATCCTCGGCCTCGTGCTCTTCGCGCCCGGCTGTACCTATCCCACCCATGCGCATGACGGCATTACGGAGAGCTATGTCTGCCTCTCCGGCGCGGTCTCGGAAAATCATCAGGGCGTCTATGCGCCGGGCTCACTGATCTTCAACCCGCCGGGCCAGCACCACCGCATCACGGTGTCTGACCGGGAGCCGTCACTTCTGGCCTATGCCTGGATCGGGACGCGCGAGAAGCTCTCGCATCAGAAGATGGCGTTCTCCCGTGCGCCACGAAAGCGGGCATGAGTCACAGCCACAGTCCACGCTCCTGCAGAACCTGCTTCAACAGAGTCGGCCGGTCGGTCATCAGCCCGTCCATGCCGGCATCGATCAGCGCGCGCATCTGCTCCGCCTCGTCCACGGTCCAGACATGGACCTGGATATCGCGGGCATGCGCTGCATCGGCCAATCGGCGCGTTGCCACCGGGATGCCATGGAACGCGGGCGGGATCTGCAGGGCGGGACAGGGCGTGACGGGGATCGGCAAACCCCAGCCTGCAAGCCAGACCGAAGCGACACCGGCATGGCTGGGCGACCAGCACAGATCATCGCCCAGAAGCTCCCGCAGCCGCCGCGTTCGCTTTGGATCGAAGCAGCCCACGCAGACGCGCGGGAGCGCCTTCGCCGCGCGGATCACCGCTGCCAGCGGCTCCACAACGGCTTCAGATTTCGGCTCCAGATTGAAGCGGGTTTCCGGATAGGCCTCCAGCGTCTCGTCGAGGCGCGGAATGCGCGCGCCGCAGGGGAAGCGCAGCTGCGCGAGATCGGCCCAGTCGAGCGCGTCGATCCGCTCGGGCCGCCCCATCAGCCGCGTCAGGTCGTCGTCATGAAAGACGACGACCACACCATCTCGGGTAAGCTGCACATCGGTTTCGATATAGCGGTAGCCGAGCGCCACCGCGTGATCGAAGGCATCATGGGTATTCTCGGTCCGCTCCAGCGCCCCGCCGCGATGGGCGAAGGCGAGGAGGCCCGGATGGTCGAGGAAGGGGAACCGCATATTGGCCGGCAAGTCACACGCTCCTCGACCGACGGGCTCACCCCTGCTGCCTCGCCCGCATCGCCATCAGGAGCCGCTCCGGCGTCATCGGCATCCGCCCGGTGCGCACGCCGACGGCGCGGCGAATGGCATTGGCGACGCAGCCCGCCACCGGTACGATCGGCACCTCGCCGACACCGCGCAGCCCGTAAGGCACGTCCGGCACCGGGGTCTCGATGATGACGCAGTCGATATCGGGCACGTCCAGCGCCGTGGGCAGGCGGTAATCGAGCAGGCTGGCATTGCGCAGCCGCCCGTCTGCACCGTAATCATAACCCTCGGTCAGCGCCCAGCCGATACCCTGCACGACGGATCCCTCGATCTGGCCCTCGACCGCGATCGGGTTGAGCGCCTTGCCGACATCCTGGAAGGCGGTGTAGCGCAGGATCGTGACCTGCCCGGTATCGGGATCGACCTCGACATCGCAGACATGCGCGCCGATCTCGACGCCCAGCGGCAGCTTGGTCGAGGTGCCGCGCCCGATCACGGCGCCCTCGGTCAGCGTTTCCTGCATCAGTTCGGCGAGGCTGATCGATGTGCCGGGCCCGCCGGAGACACGGAAGGCGCCATCAGTGAAGGTGAGATTCTCCGCCTCGCTCTGGAGCAGGCGCGCGGCGCGCGGGCGCAGCTGCTCAATCACGTCGCGCGACGCCTCGACGATGGCCGCGGCCATGGTGCGCGCCACGCGGCTGCCCGCCGCACCGTCGGAATAGCCCGCCGTCTTGCTGTCGCCGGTCTGCACATAGACATCATCGGGGGCGATGCCGAACTGGTCCGCCGCGACCTGGGTCATGGTGGTGCGCGTGCCGGAAATATCGACCGCGCCCATGGTGACGACCGGGCGCCCGTCACCGCCGATGGTGATGTGGCAGGCAGACGTCATCGAGGTGCCGCGCCAATAGCCCAGCGCCAGCCCCCGCCCGCGTGGATGCGCACCCGGTTCGAGCGGCGTCGTCCAGCAGGGGTGCGCGCCCACCGCATCGAGGATGGTGGTGAGGCCGATGGCCGGGAAGGGCGTGCCGATCGGCATGGTCGAGCCGGTCACGGCGGCGTTGCGCCGGCGGAATTCCAGCGGGTCCATGTCGAGGGCGAGGCAGAGCTCGTCCATCGCCTGTTCCATGGCAAAGGCGCCCTGGATACCGCCGGGGGCGCGATAGGCTTCGGTGCGCGGCTTGTTGGTGACGACGTCATAGCCTTCGAGCCAGAGTGCCGGCGTCTGGTACATGGCGGCGGAGGCCTGCATCAGCAGGGAGGGGTTGAGCCCTGGCAGGCCGCCGGAATCGACGTGATAGACGCCATGTATGCCGGTGATCGTGCCGTCGCTCTTCGCGCCGACCGCGATCTCCATCATCGCGCCCATGGTCGGGCCGGAGCCGCCCTGGAGCACCTCCTCGCGCGAGAGCACCAGCTTGACCGGGCGCCCGGATTTCTGCGCGAGCCTGAGCGCCAGCGCTTCGCCATGGATCGAGATCTTGCCGCCGAAGGCGCCGCCCACCTCCATCGGCACGACCTTGAGCTTCGACATCGGCCAGTCGAGCATGCGGGCAATCATCAATTCGGCGGTAAACTGGCCCTGGGTCGAGGTATAGACGGTGGCGAAACCGTCCGGCGTGATCTCGGCCACCATCGCCTGGGGCTCGATATAGCCCTGATGCGCCGTATCAACGATGACGCTGACGCGCCCCGTGGCATCCGCGCCGGCGATGGCCGCCTTCGCGTCCTCGCGGCTGACGATGGTGCGCGCCGCGATGTTGGAGGGTTTCTGCGGCGTTTCGTCGAGGCCCCTGGTGATCAGATTGTCCCACAATACCGGCGCATCCGGACGGATCGCATCAGCGATGCTGGTGACAGCGTCGAGCACCTCGTATTCGACTTCGATCAGATCCAGCGCCTGCGCTGCGATATGGGGGTCGCGCGCGGCCAGGGCGGCGACGGGCTGGCCGATCCAGTGCACCTTGCCGCGCGCCATGTTGAGCCGCGAGACGCCCCACATGTCGTAGCCTGTTTCGCCCATCGGGATGCTGGCACCCTGGGGCAGATCGGGGAAATCATCGGCGGTCACGATGGCGAGCACGCCGGGAAGGGCTGCGGCGGCGCTCGTATCGATGCGCTTGATCACGGCATGCGCATGCGGCGCGCGCAGGATCTTCGCATGCGCCATGTCGGGACGGGTGATATCGGCGGCATAGCGCGCGCGACCGGTGACGCGTTCACGGCCATCGACGCGCGCGAGCGGCTTGCCGATGGCGGGATCGGCGGGAACCGCGTCGGTGCTGCGGGTCTTGATCGTCGCATCCATCGTCTCACTCCCCCGCCTGCGCCGTGGCGCGGCGCTGTCTGGCAGTTTCCTCGACCGCGCGCACGATCTTGTCGTAACCGGTGCAGCGGCAGAGATTGCCGGCAATGGCATAGCGGATCGCCGCCTCGTCCGGGGCGGAATCGTCGCGCAGAAGCGCGGCGGCGGAGATCACGATGCCCGGCGTGCAGAAGCCGCATTGCGTGCCGCCCATTGCGGCGAGGTTTTCCTGCAGGTCGCGCCATTCCCCGCCATCGCTCAATCCCTCGATGGTGGTGATCTGCGCCCCCGGCGCCTCGACGGCGAGCATCAGGCAGGCATTGACCGGCGTGCCGTCGATCATGACCGTGCAGGAGCCGCAATTGCCGTTGCCGCAACCTTCCTTGGTGCCGGTCAGGCCGAGCCGGTCGCGCAGCCAGTCGAGCAGGGTGTCGCGCGGATCGGCGAGGCTGGTGACTTCCTCGCCGTTCACCTGCGCGGTGATCGCGATCGGTTTCATGCGCCGTTCTCCTCAGGCCTGGTCGATCAGTTGGCGGCAATGGGTGAGCACCCGCCGGGTCAGCACGGCGACGAGCTCGCGGCGATAATCCGCCGAACCGCGCGTATCGGATATCGGGCTCGCGTCGCCGCGCGCCGCTTCACCGGCGGCGTGGATGGTGGCGTCGTCGAGCGAAGCACCGATCAGCGCGGCCTCGGCGGAGGGGGCGCGGATCGGTTTCGGCGCGACGGAAGCGAGCGCGATGCGGGCCTGCGTGACGGTGCCGGCTTCATCGAGGACAATGAAGCCGCCGACACCGGCAATGGCGATATCCATCTCCCGGCGCGGGGTGAAGCGCAGGTAATGCGAGGCGGAGCGCACTGCCACGGGCGGCAGCAGGATACGGGTAAGCACCTCGCCGGGGGCGAGATGCGTGCGGCCCGGGCCGGCAAATATCTCTTCGAGCGGAATTTCGCGCAGGCCGGCACTGCCTGCGATTTCAGCGCGCGCGCCGTGCGCGATCAGCGGCGGCACCGCATCGGCCGACGGTGCGGCATTGCAGATATTGCCGCCGAGGCTGGCGCGATTCTGCACCTGATAGCTGCCGATCAGCAGGGCCGCAGCGGCGATGCCCGGATAATCGCGCCGGATACGCTCGTCGCGCGCCACTGTCGTCGAGGAAACGGCTGCGCCAATGGCGAGACCGCCGTCCGGGAGCGGGGCGATCACGCGACAGGCCTCGACATGCTTGATGTCGATGATCGCTGCGACTTTGCGCCGCCCCTCGCGCATCTGCGGTATCAGATCGGTGCCGCCGGCAAGCGGACGGGCATCATTGCTTGCGAGCATGCCGGTCAGTTCCGCGATCGTGGCGGGTCGGTGGTAATCGAAAACGTCCATTGCGGGCCCTTCGGCTGTGCATGACGGGCAGATCCGCGCCGCTCGGTGATGATGCGACGCGATTCCCGTTCCAGAGCGATTCGAGCCACATTCGCGGCGCGGGTGCAAGGGGTGGGACGCCCGCACGGATTTCGCCTTTGATCACCCGGGCGGCAGCCCTTGCATCCCCGCGCCCCTGCGCTTAAACGAACCGTTGACGCATCGAGAACGCCACGAATGGCGTGGCGATGCAAGCCCGTGACATTCCCGACAAGGCCGCTTCCCATGCTCGCCCCCGCCGACCGTCAGCCGTTCTTCCTCGCCATCGCCCTGATGGCGTTGATCGTGCTTGCCTCCAACGTCCTGGTGCAGCACCCGGTGCAGTATTGGGGTCTGCAGGATTATCTGACCTTCGGCGCCTTCACTTATCCCTTCGCCTTCCTCGTCACGGATATGGCGAACCGCCGTTTCGGCCCGGCGCGCGCGCGGCGTGTGGTCTATGTGGGTTTCGCCATTGCGGTGCTGCTGTCGGTCTATTTCGCCACGCCGCGTATCGCGATTGCCTCCGGGACGGCCTTTCTGGTGGCGCATCTGATCGATATCGGCGTGTTCAACCGTCTGCGCAGTTTCGCCTGGTGGCTGCCGCCGCTGGTCTCGTCGGTGATCGCGTCGGGCATCGACACGGCGATCTTCTTTTCCTTCGCCTTCCATTGCGGGCCGGTGATCGGCGATACGACAATCACAGGGATGCTCGCCATGGCCGGTATCCCCGATAGCTGCATCGCGCTGCCATGGCAGACGCTGGCCATTGTCGATTACTTCGTGAAACTCGCCATCGCCCTGATCGCACTGATCCCGTATGGCGCGCTCTTGCGCTACACGCGTCCGGCGCCGGTGTGACCGCGCGGGCCGAACAATCCGACGGCCACGGCTGACCCTGCAGCCCTTGAACTCACGCAGGGGAGACGACATATGAGGGGTCGGGATCGCGCCGATGGCGGGTCCTGATCAACGAAGTGCCTCGAAGAAGGGCTTCCATATGTCGCGTCAATCACCGTTCGGGCATCCGTTCCTGCTCGGCTTCGATGAAATCGAACAGGCACTGGACCGCGTCGCCAAAGGTGGCGGTGACGGTTACCCGCCCTACAATATCGAGCGGCTGCCCCGCTCTGAAGCCGAGCCTGAGCGGTTGCGCATCACGCTCGCGGTGGCCGGGTTCACCCGTGATCAGCTCGAGATCACGCTCGAAGAGAACCAGCTCGTCATTCGCGGGCGCCAGACCGACGACAAGGCGCGCCATTATCTCCATCGCGGGATTGCCGCGCGCCAGTTCCAGCGGACGTTTCTGCTGGCGGACAACATGGAGGTGATGGGAGCGGATCTCAGCAATGGTCTGCTTTCGATCGACCTTGCCCGGCCAGAACCGGAACGGATCGTCAGGCGCATCGACATCGCGACCGAAGAGAAGCACTGACAGGCTCAACACAGCCCGTACACGTCGTGCAAACGCGCATGATGCGGGCGCAACGCACCGCTCATGAAGGAGGGCGCGCAAATGACCGACACCAATCACATCAAGCCGGATTCCTTCGGCAACGAAAACAGCCGCGAAGCACAGGCGCTCGCGCAGATGGGCGAAGGCCATGTGGTCTACGTGAAGCCGATGCTGTCTGACCAGATCAGCGCACTTTATCCCGGTGCGCCCGAGATGCAGCCCGGCCTTGAGCTCTTCGCCGTGCTTTCCGCAAGCGGCGCGCCGATCATCCTCACCGATTCCCGTGACACGGCCATCGCCGAGGCGCGCAAGGCGGATCTCGAGCCCGTCAGCGTGCATTGACGCACAAACCCGGCGGGCGTGGCGCGCCGAACCGGCAAGCCGGGTTCGGCAGCGGGGTTTGGCAAGCAAGGTTTGGCAAGCGGGGTTTGGCAAGCCATGCTCGCAAAAGCGTGATTGATCCGTTGCGGGCTGCGCGGCGTAACCCTCTCAAACGAGGGAGCCAGAATATGGGTGACGATAACAGCCTGCAACGCACCTTTCTGCGCAACGCCATGCGCGCACCCTATCTTGAGCGCGCCGAAGAGCGTGCGCTTGCCGTGCGCTGGCGGGAAAACCGTGATCAGGAGGCGTTGCACCAGTTGACTTCGGCGCATATGCGCCTCGTCATCGCGATTGCGGCACGGTTTCGTAATTACGGATTGCCGATGCAGGATATGATTCAGGAAGGCCATGTCGGCCTTCTGGAAGCAGCGTCCCGTTTCGAGCCGGAGCGCGAAGTGCGTTTCTCCACTTATGCCACCTGGTGGATCCGTGCTTCGATTCAGGATTACATCCTGCGCAACTGGTCGATCGTGCGCGGTGGGACATCGTCGGCCCAGAAGGCGTTGTTCTTCAATCTGCGTCGCTTGCGCGCCAAACTGACGCGCAACGGCGATGAGCGGATGTCCGACAGCGTTTACGGCGAAATTGCCGAAGCGATCGGCGTATCGCTCAAGGATGTGGCGACGATGGATGTGCGGCTATCCGGTGCGGACACCTCGCTGAATGCGCCGGTTGCTGCGGATTCCGAAGGCGCCACGTCGGAGCGGATGGATTTCCTCGTCGACGACGCGGCGCTGCCGGACGAAACCGTCAGCGACGTCATCGATGCCGAGCGCCGTTCGCGCTGGCTGCGCGATGCTCTGGGAGTGCTCAACGAGCGCGAACTGCGCATCCTCAAGGCGCGGCGTCTCAGCGACGACCAGACCACGCTCGATGCGCTCGGGCATCATCTGGGGATTTCCAAGGAGCGTGTGCGGCAGATCGAAAGCCGTGCGCTGGAGAAGCTCAAGAAGGCCCTGATCGAAACCGGCCCCGACATGACGAGCTATGCCTGAGCGGCGCCGTCCTGTTCCCGGTGGCTCCGCCGGGAACAAAGCCGTTGCCGGGGTGTTGGGAATACCGCAATGAAGTACGACAGCGCCTCCGCCCTTCCGGCGACATGCTCGACGCTGCGACGGCAGGATACGCTGCTTGCGCTTGCGACGGGTTTCGTCGCCCTCGTCACAGCCGCGACCGTGATCCTCTGGGCGGGAGGGGCTGGCTGGATTCTGTTCCCGGGCGCGGCTGTGCCGTATCTCGTGATCGGGGCCGTCGTGATGGCCCGGATCGACCGCTACCATCCCCATGACCGGTTCGGCATCGCGAATGCCGTGACACTCACACGCGCCGTGATCAATTGTCTGCTGATCGGCCTGCTCGTCGAGCACCACACGCTGTTCACCTTCTGGGGTGAGCGGGCCGACTGGCTGTTTTTTGCCGCTGCCGTCGTCTCCCTCTCCCTTGACGGGTTCGACGGTGCGGTTGCACGACGCCAGGGCCTGACCTCGCGCTTCGGCGCCCGTTTCGACATGGAAATCGACGCGTTGCTGCTGATGCTGCTTGCTGTTGCGGCAATCGCGCTGGGCAAGGTCGGTGCCTGGGTTCTGCTGATCGGTACCACCTATTACCTGTTCATGGCGGCGCGGGCACTCGTGCCCCGGCTGCGTCGTGATCTGCCTGAATCAATGCGACGCAAGGCCGTCTGCGTGCTGCAGGGTGCGGTGCTGATCGCGCTGGTGACCCCCTTCATCACAGGGATCGCAGCGACCGCGCTGGCGCTGACTGCTCTGGTGGCGCTCGCCTGGTCATTCACGGTCGACATCATCTGGCTCATGGCGCGCCGTCGTTAACGGGTCGTTAATACGATATTCGCGATACTGCCGGAAACCGTTGGGTCCGACGGCCCCCGCCCGGGAGATCGTTCATGCGCCGCGCCTTCGCCGCTTTCGGCTTCATCACACTCGCGGGTGCGCTCGTGACCTCCTTCACACTGGTTTCCACGACCGAATCGCGCGCCTTCATCGGTGATCGGGCCACTTTCGTCATTCCCGCCAGCGAAGGCTACGGCATCGCCGATTGTCTGACGGGCGGCGAAACCTGCGGCGATATCGTCGCCCAGGCATGGTGTGAAGCGCATGGCTACGGCGCCGTCAGGGAATACGGAGAGATCCGGCGTGAAATGATGGGCGGTTTCGCCGATATCGGCGCCATCATGAGCGATGGTGCCGCCCGGACGCAGTCGCGCCCGCTGATGATCGCCTGCAGCCAGTAATCCGGCGGCAAAAAAATCCGGCGCGAAAGCTGCACTTGTCCGGATTTGATCATATTCTTCCGTCATGAAGCCACTCACGACGATTCGTAGCCGGTGTGGTGGCGCACATCGCTCTGGACATCAGCGCGATTCCGGCGCACCGCGCGTGCTGGAAGAATTGCGGCAACCGACACGACGAGAAGACGGTCGATCCATGAATAATTCCCTGATGACACGCATTGCCGCAGTCTGTTTCGGCGCAGCAATTCTCGTCGGCAGCGCGCAGGCGCAGACCAGCCTGTGCGAGGATTATCGCGCCGAATTGCGCAATCTGGAACGGGGCGGCGGTCAGAATTATGCGGATATGGCCGAGCAACAGCGCGCCGAACTCAACCGCATGGTGCGCTATTATCAGCAACTCGATTGCGATCGCGGACGCAGCCTGTTCGACGCCCCGCCCTCCTCCGAATGCGCTGCCGCGCGCGACCGCATCGAAGCCATGGAAGAGAACTACAACCTCCTCATCCGGCAGGCTTCACAGGCCAGCGAAGACCGCCGTCAGGAATTGCTCGCGGCCATCGCTCGTCATTGCGAACCCCGCCAGGCGCGTCGCGGCTTCCTCGATGGCTTGTTCGGGCGCGACGATCCGGGTTTCGATCAGGAGGAGGACATGCCGCTTCTCGACGATACCTTTGCCCGCCGCGCCGGCGCCGAGCCGATCTGCGTGCGCAGTTGTGACGGCTATTTCTTCCCGCTCTTCGCCCGTGGCGTGAGCGCTGACGAGGCTGAACGACTCTGCCAGGCGCAATGCCCGAACGCGCCCACGCGTCTGTTCTACATGAGCGGTGACAGCGAGCTCGAATCGGCCATCGGCGCCGATGGCATGACTTATACATCGCTGCCCAATGCGTTCCGCTATCGCACGACCTTCGATCCGACCTGCTCCTGCCGCCGTGAGGATGAGAGCTGGTCGGAAGCGCTTTCCGGCGCCCAGCGCATGATCGGCACCCGTGAGGACGACATTCTCGTGGATACGGCCCTCGCCCGCGAGCTTTCGCTGCCGGCGGAACTGCGCGAGGCGGCCCGCGCCCGGCGCCTCGAACAGGAGGCCGCGACGGAAGTCTTCGACGAGGCCGCGCAGGAGGCTGCGCGCCGCAGCGAGGAAGCGCCGACATCGGGCGATGAATCCGCAGGCATCCGGATCGACGGGCTCGAGCGGGATCGTGTCGTGACCCGTGAGGAGGGCGAAGAGGCGCCGGCTCCCGGTAGCGGCCAGGGTTACGTCCCGGCTGATCGCGCACCGGTGCGCATCGTCTCCCCGGACAGCATGCCGCCTTCCGATGCGAGATGATCCCGGTGTTTCGGGGCGCATGCCCTTGCGATCACATGGCCGGTGCACCATTTTGCAGCGATGGGAGCGGTTTCGCGTGAACCGGGCTTGACGATTTCGCCCACGCTTGCTCTCCCCGAGCAATGGCGGCCACGATCGGGTCGTCCCGAAAAGGACGCGACAGGAGTCTTCTTATGCGCATTCTGAAAGTCACGCCGGTGTTGGCGATCCTCGCGCTTGCCGCCTGTGGCGATCAACAGACGGCCGAGACAGAGCAGTCGTCCCCGCCGCCGGTCGCGGAAGCACCCGCGCAGGATGCGCCCGAAGAGGCGATGCCCGAAGCGCCCGAGGGAATGCCGGATGATCTCCCGCGCACAACCGAAGCGCCACCGGCCCCCTCGGCCGTGTTCGAGGAAGGTGTCGAGGCGCTTGGCGACATCGACGAATCCGTCCATTCGGTCTTCGCTGACGCGCCGTTCGATGCCGGTGATTATCGTGCCGAGGAGTTTCATCTCTCGATCACGGAAGAAGGCGATTTCACCCTCGAGATCGAATCGACCGACCGCACGCTGAATGGCGATCTGCGCGTCTACGGTGATATGTTCACCATGTCGAACGTCGCCGAGGAAACCGATCCTGGTGAATTCCCGATGACCTGTCTGGTCAGTTCCGCGCCGGACGGGTTCGAACTCGCGGCTGACGGGCCGAGCTGCGACATGTTCGATGGGCTGGTCTTCGCCCGCGTCGAATGAGCGCGGCGCGCGCTGCCCTCATTCGCCCGGCGCACGGGCCTTGAGCGCGAGCGCGTGCAGTCCTCTGTCGAAGGCTTCGGTCAGCGCCGTGTTGACCATGCGATGGCGTGCGACCCGGTTCTGCCCGGCAAACGCGTCTGCCGTGATCTCCACGCGAAAATGTGTCTCGCCGCCTTCGCGCCAGCCGGCATGGCCGGCATGCAGGTGCGATTCGTCGATCACGGATAACTGGCTGGGAGCCAGGGTTTCGCGTAAACGGGATTCGATCAGGGATTGCATGCTCATCCGGTGCCTCTCATCGCTGTGACCGGGTCCCGCATTGCGCGATCCGGCTCGAGGGCGATATGGCGTCATGCGGGCGGCTGCGCAATGGGGGCGCGAGCAAACAGGATTCCATCCACGGGAAATGCGCGGCGATGAGGCGCATGCCGGTCGGCGAAACCGCGTGGAAAGATTTCGACCGCTATACCGAATCGCGACACCGGCGACCGGTGCCGGTCGTTCCACCAAGGCGCAATCGACGGCCTTTGCTCCATGACATCTGATTTATGCAGCAAAAGCTCTTGCCGATCGCGCCGCAACACACATAATCGCTCGTGTCATGGATCTGAAATCGCCTCTGTTCGACCGCATCAGGATCAAGCCGCGCAAGGCCGAGGAGGCCAGTGGCGATTCGCGCGCGCCGACCTGCGAGTTCCCCGGCTGCAAGGAGCCGGGGCAATACCGCGCACCCAAGGGGCGCGGGGCGGAGGGGCAGTATTATCGCTTCTGCCTTCAGCACGTGCGCGAATACAATACCAAGTACAACTACTTCAACGGCATGAGCGACGATGCCGTTGCCGCTTTCCAGAAGGATGCGGTGGTCGGCCATCGCCCCACATGGTCCATGGGGGTAGAGCGCGGTGCGACCGCACGCAGGGCCGGTGCCACGGCTGGTGTGGCAAGGGATTGGGAATATTCCGACCCACTCGGCGTATTGCGTTCGGAAGGTATCGCGCAGCCCCGCAAGGCGGAACCGGAACCGCCGCGCCGGCGGCTTTCCGGCCCCGCCATCCGCGCCCTCGACGTGCTCGGCCTTGACGAAACCGCAGACGCCGCCACCATCAGGGCGACGTACAAGACCCTGGTCAAGCGCTTTCATCCGGATGCCCACGGCGGCGACCGTTCCTTTGAGGAACGTCTGCGTGACATCATCCGTGCACATGACACGCTCAAGGCGGCGGGGCTGTGCTGAGGCAGGCGGCAGGCTCAAACACGCAACCCTCTTATGAGCTTCGCGTGATTGCGCCGTGGCGCCGAGAGGTTTAACGAAAGTGCGACAGTCCGGTCGCGTGCGACCGCGTTTGAGCCGACCGCATCGAGAGAGGCATGTATGCAGGACACCATCGAGACCCCCACGGCCGACAAGCCCGTCGCTCTGCCGGATACCAAAGTTTCCGTGCGCAAGGCCTTCGGCATCGACAGCGATCTCGAAGTGCCGGCCTACAGCAAGGGCGACAGCTATGTGCCGGATTACGACCCGGATTACCTGTTCGACAAGCAGACCACCCTCGCGATCCTGGCAGGCTTTGCCTATAACCGCCGCGTGATGGTCACGGGCTATCATGGTACCGGCAAATCGACGCATATCGAGCAGGTCGCCGCACGCCTGAACTGGCCTTGCGTGCGCATCAACCTGGACAGCCACGTCTCGCGTATCGATCTCGTCGGCAAGGATGCGATCGTTCTCAAGGACGGCAAGCAGATCACGGAATTCCGCGACGGGATCCTGCCCTGGGCCTATCAGCACAATGTCGCGCTCGTCTTCGACGAATACGATGCCGGACGCCCGGACGTGATGTTCGTGATCCAGCGCGTGCTGGAATCCTCGGGCCGGCTCACCCTGCTCGACCAGAGCCGTGTGATCCGCCCGCATCCCGCCTTCCGGCTGTTCGCCACGGCCAACACGATCGGGCTCGGTGACACTTCGGGGCTGTATCACGGCACGCAGCAGATCAACCAGGCCCAGATGGACCGCTGGTCGATCGTCACCAATCTGAACTATTTGCCGCACGACAACGAGGTCGAGATCATCCTGTCCAAGGTGAAATCCTTCGCCAAGACGGATGAGGGCCGTGATTCCGTGAGCAAGATGGTGCGCCTGGCCGATCTCACCCGCAACGCCTTCATCAACGGCGATCTGTCGACCGTGATGAGCCCGCGTACGGTGATCATCTGGGCGGAGAATGCCGAGATCTTTAACGATATCGGCTTCGCCTTCCAGCTCACCTTCCTCAACAAGTGCGACGAGCTCGAGCGCTCCCTCGTGGCGGAATTCTATCAGCGCTGCTTCGGTGAGGAATTGCCGCAAAGCGCCGCCAATGTCGCGCTGAGCTGACGCCCAGGGGCCAACCATAGCCTCTTTCGAGGGGACGGCAGGACGGGCGCGGACAGTCGCTGCGCCCGCCCCATCAACCGGAGCCGAAGACGCATGTCGATCTCGAACCGCAAACCGGGCGAAACCAGGGAAGCCCCGAACGAGCCTGTCAAGCGCTCGGTCGCGTCCTGCCTGCGGGCCATCGCGCGCATGCCGGAATTCGAGGTGACCTACGCTGCCGACCGGCCCGTGCTGATGTCGGACAAGGCCCGCCTGCCCGAGCCACCGCGCAAGATGTCCTCGCATGATCTCGCCGTCCTGCGCGGCAATGCCGATTCGATGGCCCTGCGTCTTGCCTGTCATGATGCCGGCATCCACCGCAAGCTCGCGCCCGAGGCGCAGGATGCGCGCGCCGTCTATGACGCGGTCGAGCAGGCCCGGGTCGAATCGATCGGCACGCGGCGCATGCAGGGCGTGGGCAGCAATCTCGATGCCATGCTGGAAGACCGCTACCATCGCGGTGGCAAATACGAGGATATCACCGACCGCGCCGATGCCCCGATCGAGGATGCGATCTCGCTGATGGTGCGCGAGCGCCTGACCGGGCGCGCCCCGCCCAGGGCCGCGCAGAAGATCGTCGATCTCTGGCGCGGCCATATCGAGGAACGCGCGGGCGAAAATCTCGACGCGTTGCTCGGCAATCTCGAAGACCAGGGCCGGTTTGCCCGTTCCGTGCGCGAATTGCTCACCTCCCTCGACATGGGCGAGGAGGTACCCCTCGAGAGCCAGGAGGATGACGAGCAGGAAAACGAGCAGGAGCAGGAGAACGACGAGGAGCAGGAGGGCGAAGGCGAGGAAGGCGCCGAGGGCGAGCGCGCCGAGGTGGAAATCACCGATGACGGTGACGAGGAGATGCAGGAAGGCGCTCAGGAAGCCGCAGAGGGCCCGACCAGCGAGATGCCCGAGGACATGGAAGACGCCGATTCGGAGGAAGCCTCCGAATCCTGGCGTCCGCCCAGCGGCGCCAACGATTCCCGCGCCGGTGATTACAAAGCCTATACCCAGAAATTCGACGAGATGATCCAGGCCGAGGAACTCTGCGAGGCCGAGGAACTCGCGCGCCTGCGCGCCTATCTCGACAAGCAGTTGTCCAATCTGCAGGGCGTCGTCGGTCGTCTCGCCAACCGCCTGCAACGCCGGTTGATGGCGCAGCAGAACCGCTCCTGGGATTTCGATCTCGAAGAAGGCATTCTTGATCCCGCGCGCCTGACGCGTGTCGTGATGGATCCGTTCCAGGCGCTCTCCTTCAAGCAGGAGAAGGACACACAGTTCCGCGACACTGTCGTGACCCTCCTGATCGACAATTCCGGCTCCATGCGCGGACGCCCGATCACCGTGGCCGCCACCTGTGCCGATATTCTCGCGCGCACGCTGGAGCGCTGCGGCGTCAAGGTCGAGATCCTCGGCTTCACCACGCGCGCCTGGAAGGGGGGGCAATCGCGCGAGCAATGGCTGCAAGCGGGCAAGCCGCCCAATCCCGGTCGCCTCAACGATCTGCGCCACATCATCTACAAATCCGCCGACGCCCCCTGGCGCCGCGCCCGTCGCAATCTTGGGCTGATGATGCGCGAAGGGCTCCTGAAGGAGAATATCGACGGCGAGGCGCTGACCTGGGCGCATGAGCGCCTGCTCGGCCGCCCCGAACAAAGGCGCATCCTGATGGTGATCTCCGACGGTGCGCCGGTCGACGATTCGACACTTTCGGTGAATGCCGGCAATTATCTGGAAAAGCATCTGCGCCGGGTGATCGAGGAGATCGAGACCCGCTCGCCGGTACAGCTCATCGCCGTCGGCATCGGCCACGACGTGACCCGCTATTATCGCCGCGCGGTGACCATCGTCGATGCCGAGGAACTCGGCGGTGTGATGACGGAGAAACTCGCCGAATTGTTCGAGGACGAAGTCCCCGGCCAGGGGCCGCGCCGCAAGATCGGCGGGGGGCGCCGGTGAGGTTCAGCCGTCGCGGCGCCCTGCGCCTCGGCGCAAGGCTTGCCGGCGGTGCGCTCGCTGCAACCGCGCTCGGCGGTTCCGCCGCGCCGGCGAACGGCCTCATGCCGCTTTCACCGCAGGTGGATCGCCTGCCGTTCTTCGATGCCGATGATCGCAGCCGTACGCGCTTCGGTGAACTCAGTTTCCGCTCCGGCCTCGAGATCAACGATCCCTATCCCCGTTTCGGCGGCTTTTCCGGGCTCTGGCGTCCGCGCGACGGTGCGCGGCTGATCGCCGTCAGTGATCGTGGGGACTGGTTCGCAGCAGATGTGACCGAGGACGCGAACGGCGTATCCGGGTTCGCCGCGGCGATGATGGCGCCGATCCGCGATTTCCATGGCACGCCCCTCGGCCGCACGGAGAATTACGACGTCGAAGCCATCACCATCAAGGACGACATCGCCCATATCGGCATCGAGCGCACCAACGCGATCATGCGCTTCGATCTCACCGAGGATCGGCCAACCGCGCGCGGAGAATTCCTGCCCACGCCGCGCGAGATGCGCGACTGGCCGCACAATGCGGGGCCGGAAGCGATTGCCATCGCGCCGGATGCGAGCCCCTTTCCCGGTGCGATCATCGTGATCGGCGAGCGCACGAACCGGGGCGAGAGCGCGCCGACGCAGGGCTACATTCTCGATGGCGAGACGTATCATGCCTTCGACGTGGCGCGCCATGACGGGTTCGACATCACCGATATGGAATTTCTCGACAATGGCGACATCCTCGTTCTGGAGCGCCGTTACCGTATCCTGCGCGATGTCGGCGCGCGCATCCGCCGCCTGCCCGGCGGCGATCTCCGCCCCGGCGCCGTGCTCGACGGCCCCGCCATCTTCGAGGCGGGGGCCGGTCAGCAGATCGACAATATGGAAGGTCTCGCCGCGCATCGCACGCGGGACGGGCGCCGCGTGCTCAGCCTGATCTCCGACGACAATTTCTCGATCCTGCAACGCACGCTGCTGCTCGAATTCTACTACGACGACGCGGATTGAGCTGCTGCGCCGGCGCACTCTTCCCGCAGCGCCTGCGTCTGCGCCATATCGAGGCTCATCCCGTCGGCGCCGGGCACCACCGCGTAGATTTCGCGCGCGGCCTGCGCGCTGATGATCCCGTCACGCAGATCGGCGAGAACGGCCTGCGGATCGCGGGTCTTCGGATCGCCCCAGCCGCCGCCTCCCGGCGAGGCCGCCTGGTAATGCAGCGGCCCGAGCTGCATCAGGCCGAATTGCGGGGCCTCGACCGGCTCCGATCCGTCATGCGGCGAGAGCAGCATCGCCCCTGCCGCGCCCCAATCGCCGCCCTCGACCCCGTAGCCCGAGGGTGTGCGCAGACCCTCGCCCCGGAAGGAATAAAGCGCCGGCACCATCACTTCGAGCGCGTAATCCACCCCCGTGCCGCCGCGATAGCGCCCCGCACCGCCGGAATCGCAGCGGAATTCCTGGCGCAGATACCGCACCGGGTAGATCTGCTCGTAGACTTCGAGATTGGGGATGGTGAGGCCGCCCAGCGTGCACAGATGGCCGATCTGGTTGAAGCCGTCGCGGCCCTCGATCGCGCCGCCGCCGGCGGCGAGGTTGTTGTGATACATGACGAAGGGCTCGTCGGCGCCTTCCTTCGTACCGGAGGTGACGCCGAAGACGTTGCGCGCCCAGCCGGCAAGCGCGCGCTCGGGCGCAGCGAGGCCGAGAGCCCGCCAGCAGGCATGGATGATGTCATGGGCGGGAAACACCGTGCACATGGTCATCGGTGCGGGCGGGCGCGCATTCACGACGCTGCCCTCGGGCGCGATGATGGTCACGCCGCGAAAGCTGCCCTCGTTGCGCGGCAGATCGGCATCGAAGAAGGAATAGAGCGCCGTGTAGACGCCGGAGACGGTATTGGCCAGCGAGGAATTCTTGAAGCCGCGGATCTGGTCGTCCGTGCCGGTGAAATCCACCGTCAGGCTGTCGCCTTCGATCGTGAGCGCCACCCGGGTGACGATGTCGGCAGGGCCGAAGCAATCGTTGTCGGTGCGGTCCTCGCCGCGATAGGTGCCGTCGGGCAGATCGCGGATGACGGCGCGAAAGCGCGCTTCGGCATAATCGAGAATGCCGGCGAAACAGGCCCGCGCCTGGTCGGTGCCGAGCTCTTCCGCCAGCGCCGTGACGCGGTCTGCCCCGATACGCGTGGAGCCGAGCATCGCGCGCAGATCGCCGTCGAGGAGATCGGGCGTGCGGCAGTTCAGCTTGAGCAGATCCCACAGATCCTCGCGGACCACATCCGCCGCGACCAGCTTCATCACCGGCAGGCGCAGGCCTTCGTGGAAGATCTCGGTGGCCTGCGGATTGTAGGTGCCCGCCGCGCCGCCGCCGATATCGGATTGATGGGCGCGGTTGCAGGCAAAGCCGAGATGATCATCGCCCACGAAGACCGGGCGCGCGATCACCCAGTCCGGCAGATGGTTGCCGCCCGCCGCATAGGGATCGTTCAATAGAAACACGTCGCCGGGCGCGATCTCGCCACCGAAACGCGCCACGATGGCGCGGGCGGCGAAACCGCCGCCGCCGGTATGGATCGGGATGCCGTCGGCCTGGCTGACCACGGTGCCCTTGGCGTCAGCGAGGAAACAGGAAAAATCATGCGCCTGGCTGAAGATCGGGCTGCGTGCCGTACGCACCATCACCCGTCCCATCTGCTGGGCAATGTGGTCGAGGCGGTTTTGCACCAGGGCGAGGATGATCGGATCGATGGCCTTGTGCGCGCTCATGCCTGCGCTCCCCTCTCGGCGAGATCGATGATGAAATTGCCCGCCGCATCGACTGTGAGCGTATCGCCGGCGCGGGCGATGGCGGTCATGGTCTGCTCGGTGACGATGGCGGGGCCGGCGATCGACTGGCCGGGTGCGAGATCGGAGCCGTCATAGATTGCCGTGTCGCGCCAGCCATCGGGGAACCAGACCCGGCGGGTTTCGCGCCGATGCGGCGCCTGGTTACTCGCCGGCGCCGATGCTGCTTCGAGCGGCGGCAGGAGGCCGAAACCGGCCATGCGCAGGCTGGTGATCTGGATGGCACCGCCGGGCTGGATATGGCCGAACTGGCGGGCATATTCTGCTTCGAAGAGCCGGCGCACCAGGGCCGGATCGAAAGCCTCGCCATCGGGCAATTCCACGCGAAGATCCGATTGCTGGCCGCGATAGCGCAGGTCCAGCGCGCGCCGGTAGGCGGCCTGATCACCGGTAAAGCCTTCCCGGGTGAGCGCCTCGTTCGCGCGGGCGCGCAGCTGTGCGAAACCGTCCTGCGCGGCCTTCGCAACCTGCGTGGCCGCGGCAACATCCCCGTCGAGATCGCGCATGAAGACCTGGATGTAATCCTGCCGGACATCTGATTGCAAAAGCCCCATGGCGCAGAAGGCGCCGGCCTGCCGGGGCACATAGACGCGTCTGGCCCCCAGCATCGCCGCGACGCTCGGCCCGTGCAGTGGCCCGGCGCCGCCTGCCGGGACGAGGGTGAATCCGGCGGGGTTGAAGCCGCGCTGTACGGAAATCCGCTCCACTGCATGCAGCAGATGCTGCTCGACCAGCCGGATGATGCCTGACGCGGCATCCTCGATGCTGATTCCAAGCGGCTCGGCGACGCGCGTGCGGATCGCCTCGCGGGCGCGCTCCTGGTCCAGAGTGACAGAGCCGCCGGCATAGGCGCCGGGCGCCAGACGTCCGAGCACGAGTTGCGCATCGGTGACGGTCGGCTCGGTGCCGCCATGGCCGTAACAGGCCGGTCCGGGACGCGCGCCGGCGCCCTTGGGCCCGGCAAACAGCATCCCGGCCGCATCGACTCCGGCAATGGTGCCCCCGCCCGCGCCGACCGTATGGATTTCGACGGAGGGTATGGCGAGATGATAGCCGTCGATTTCGAGCGCATCGCTCGTCGCCACCTGGCCCGCGCTCATCAGGGCGACGTCGCAGGATGTGCCGCCGATCTCCATCGAGATCAGGTTGTCGTCGCCCAGCGCATTGGCCGCGAGCGTCATTGCGCCCACACCGGCGGCGGGGCCGGAAAGAACGAGATTGACGGGCCGGTCGGCGATCTGGTCGACGGAGACGACGCCGCCATTGCTCTGGCTCATCAAGAGCGCGCCGGGCAGGCCGAGGCGCTGCAATTCCTTGGCCAGATCGCGCAGATAGGTGACGACGCGCGGCGCGACATAGGCGTTCATGACGGCCGTGGAGCTGCGCTCGTATTCGCCGATCGTCGGCGCGATGGCGCTGGAGCGGCTGACCCATTCGCCGGACCAGCTTTCGGCCAGCGCCCGCGCCGCTTCGTCTTCGTGGCGGCCATCGGCATAGGCGTTGAACAGGCAGATCGCCACCGCCTCGACACCCTCGCGGGTGAAGATCTCACCGGCGGCGACGGCATCGGCGACCGCGATCGGCGCGACTTCCGCACCCTCACTGTCGAGGCGCCCGCGCACGGGCAGGCGGAGATAACGCGGCACCAGAACCGGTGGGAAGGGTTTGCGGTGATCCCAGGGATTGTCACGAATGCCGCGCCGGATTTCCAGGCTGTCGCGAAAGCCATGAGTGGTCAGGAGCCCGACCTTCGCGCCCTTGCCTTCGAGCACGGTGTTGGTGGCGACCGTGGAGCCGTGCACGAAGAGCCGGCATTGTGCGAGGAAACCCTCGACCGGCATGGCCAGGTTCGCTGCCGCCTTGCGCACAGCGTCAAGCACGCCCTCGCCCGGATTCGCGGGAACCGATGGCGTTTTCACGATCATCAGCGCGCCTTGCGCATCGACCATGACCAGATCGGTAAAGGTGCCGCCGACATCGACGCCGATGCGCCAGGGCGGGATCATGCCCGCCGCTTTCGCCTGATTTCCCTGCGCCTCGCTCACTTGCGCCCCCGCTTGCCGTCCTGTTTCCTCTTGAAGGCGCAGTCTGCCCAAGCATGACGCAGGGGCAAGTGTGGAAACCACCCATCCGGTTCGGGTCTTCACCGAAACCGATGGCAGCCGGCAGGTCTTTTCAGGTCCTCCAGGTGAGGAAGAAGCGCTCGGCCCGCCCGATAAGCCAGCTGATGGTCAGCCCCAGGATCGAGAGCATGGCGACGCCGGCGATGAGCTGCTCGATGGCAAACAGCGATCCGGCCATGAGGATATAGGCGCCGATCCCGAATTGCGCGCCGATCATCTCGGCGGCGACCAGCAGAACGATGGCAATCGAGGCCGAGATCCGGAAGCCCGAGAGAATCGCGGGCATCGCGCCGGGAATGATGATCTTGCGCACGATCGAAAGCCAGGACAGCCCGAACGACTGACCCATCCGGATGAGATTGCGGTCGACATTGTCGACGCCGCCATAGGTCGCGATCACGGTTGGGAAAAAAGCGCCGAACAGGATCGTGGCAACCTTCGAGCCCTCGCCGATGCCGAACCAGACGATGAAAAGCGGCAAAAGCGCGATCTTGGGGATCGGAAACAGCGCCGAGACCACGGGCGAGAGCCCGGCGCGCATCACCGAGAACAATGCGATGGCGAGCCCCACGGCGACGCCGATGGCGGTGCCGAGCGTCCAGCCGACGATCAGCCGGAACAGACTCGCCTCGAGATGACGCCACAGCGTCCCCGTGCGCACCAGATCGACGAAAGCGCCGAAGGCGGCCGAGGGGGCGGGGAGGGCGATCGGACTGATGAAGCCGGTCTGGGAACCGAGCTCCCACAGGCCGATGAGCGAGACGAAAACGAACGGGGAGATCAGGCTCAGCGGCTTGTGGGTGAAGCCGCCGCCGCGAAATGGTACCGGCCGCAGCCCGGCGCCGCCCTGTGCGGCCTTCTGGAGTGGGACTTCCCGCAGCGGCTCCGATTGCGGGTTCGCCTCGCGTGCGCGGGCGCCATGCGCCGTGGATTCAGCCGGCATCGGAGAGCTCCCTGTCCGCCGCGCGGGCCTCGTCGCGCATGGCCTCCCAGAGGCGCCGCTGGACCTTCTCCAATTCGAGCACACGCTCGGGCCGCTCGTCCAGCGGGATATCGATGGAGACCATTTCGCGGATGCGCCCGGGCCGGCGCGACAGCACCATGATGCGATGCCCGAGCCGCACGGCTTCCGCAAGATTATGCGTGACATAGGCCGCCGAGAAGCGTTCGCGCTTCCACAGATCGATGAGATCGTCGAGCAGCAATTCGCGGGTCTGGCTGTCGAGCGCCGAGAGCGGCTCGTCCATCAGCATCACGGCGGGCCGCACCGCGAGGGCGCGGGCGATGGCAACGCGCTGTTTCATGCCGCCGGAGAGCTGACGCGGCCAGGCATTGGCGAATTCCGAGAGTTTGGTCCGCGCCAGCACATCGTCGATGATCGCCCGCGATTGCGCGCCGCGAATGCCGTGATCTTCCAGGACGAGGCTGACATTGCCCGCGACACTGCGCCAGGGTAGCAGCGCGAAATCCTGGAAAATGTACGTGAGGGGGTTGAGCGAATCGGCAGGCGGCTCCCCGGCGATCAGCACCTCGCCATGATCGGGGCGCTCCAGCCCGCCAATGAAGCGCAGGAGCGTGGATTTTCCGCAGCCCGACGGGCCGATGATGCAAACGATCTCGCCAGGCGCGACGCTGAAGCTGATATCACGCAAGACTTCCGTCTCGCCGTAATCGTGGCTGACGCCTTCGATCCGCAATTCCATGATGGGTCCCGCCGGCTATGGTAATAGGACCGCCGCCGTGAAGGGCGGCGGCCCCAAAGGCTTGCTCAGTAGGTTTCGACGAAGCTGGTATCGACCAGCGTCTCGATCGAGGCATCGGCGGGCACCAGCCCCTCCGAGACGAACCATGCGAGCTGATCCTCGATGCTGGTCAGGTTCATGCGCGCATCCGCGTTGACCCGCATCGCGCCGGCGCGAATGGCCGCATCGGCATCCTCGAACGGGCGATCCGTATAGACGTATTCGTGGATCATGCGGCTGATCTCGGCGACCTCGCCCTCGCTCATGGTCTTGTCGACGAGCGCGGCATTATAGTCGTCGACCCCGCGCGAGAATCCCGCAAGGAAGCTGCGCACGGTATCGGGTTCTTCCGCAGCCATGCGCGAGGAGGTGAACACGGTCGTGACCTGATAATCCTCGATGTAATCGGAAATCTCGCCGATCTCGAAGACATCACCGCTTCGTACCAGCGCGCCGGCAATGTTGGGCACGATCGACCACGCGTCGACCTGGCCCGAACGCAGCGAGGCGATCACGGCCGGAACCCCGTTGAGCGGCACCAGTTCCAGCGAATCGCGGGCGAAGCCTTCACCGTCGGCGATCTTGTGGGCCATGTAATGGAAGGACGAGCCCGCCGTGGTGATGCCATAGCGCTTGCCGACGAGATCCGCCGGCGTCGTCACGCCGGATTCGTAGGCCGCTTTCGAAACGAGGATTTTCTGACCCTCGACATTGGTGCTTTCCTGAAGCGCGCCGCCGATCACCTTCACCGCGCCACGCTCTGCAAGGCTGATCAGCCCGCCGGAAATTGCGGTCACGCCGAAATCGACGTCGTCCGAGGCGATCGCCACGGCCATTGGCTGCGCCGCCTGGAAGGAGACGAATTCGACATCGAGCCCCTGATCGGCGAAATAGCCCTTGGCGGCCGCGATGATCGAGGGGGCATGCGAGGTCAGCGAAAGCAGGCCGACGCGTATCGGCGTGCCCTGGGCGAAGGCGCGGCTGCGTGCGAATGTCGCGGTTGCGAGCCCGCCGGCGATGATGCCGCCGAAGCCTCTGCGTGTAAGACGTATCATGATGGTCCTCCCGTGATGGCCGGTTATTGCGATGATTCCGTGCCGGCCCCGGCTGCCGGCTGGAAAAGGCGTGTCAGACAAGCCAGCGCCGCTTCGGTATCGCGCGCGAGAACGGCCTCGACGATCTGCGCACGCGTGGCTTTCTCCGCATCGTGGTCGATGCACCCCTCGATCAGGGCGGCGAGGCGAAACCGCCGGCTCTCCAGCGCGAGGCGCTCCTGAAAGGCGATCAGGCGGGGCGAGCGGCAATTGGCGACGAGCGTCGCGTGGAAGCGCGATACCGCTTCATCCCAGGCGAGCGCTTCCGAGGCTGGTTCGTGGCGCACCGCCTCGACGGCGCGGCCGAGCGTATGGCGCGTGGCGACGAGTTCGGCCTCCCAGCTCGCATCGGCATGGGCGAGGGACCATTCGAGCCCCAGCGTTTCGATGCGTGCGCGCATGCGTTGAATGTCTTCGAGATCGGCGCCGGTGGCGGAGGCGACGCGAAAGCCGCGCTGGGCATGTGATTCAACGATCCCTTCACCGGCGAGCAGGGTCAGCGCTTCGCGAAAGGAATGGGCAGAGCCCCCGTAACGGGCGCGCAGATCGTCGATCTTGAGGCGGGTATCCGGTGCGAGAATGCCAAAGGCGATATCACGCCGCAGCTGCGCCGCCAGCAGGCGCACGACGCTTGCTTCCTCGTCCTGTCTGCCCCGACCGAACATTCGAACCTTCGAGATTTCGAGAAATCTTCAACAAAATGACGCTGACGCAGGGGCAGTGCACTGTCAAGCTCTCATCGACGGGCACAACGGCGCAACCCCGCGCCGAAGCCGGTGCGGGGTGGTTTCGATGTGATGTGGGAGCGTGACCGGCAGGCGCGGCCCGCCAAGCTCAGTCACTTGGCTCACTTGCAGTGGTTCCAGCCCTGGAAGAGATAGAAACCGTTGAAGCGCGCCGCGCGGGAGGCGATGCTGCCGTCGAAGCCGGGCTGTTCACGCGAATCAGCGGCGATGCGCCCGCCGAATTCCCAATCCTCTCCCGCGATGAAGGGCGGGACGACACGGTCTTCAGGAACGGCGCAGAACAGATCAGGCGCTTCACGCCGGCGGAAGAGATTGAAGGCGCAGGCGCGGCGCGAGGCTTCGACAGCGGCATCGTTCGGTGCAATATTGTGATCGGCAAGCATGATTTTCCCCAAGCGTTTATTATTTCTGCGGCAAGTTACGCGCCGCATGACGATTGAGATGGACATAGTGCCGAAAAACGGCAGTTAAATGACAGGCTAACATGTTTTTCAAAATTTCTCACTGTGGCAGGTCGTGAAATGCCCGGTCTCGATGATCCCTTCTGGCTGCAACTCCTGCTGAAAATGCTGGCAAGTGCCCTGCTCGTGGTCACGGCGTCCTTCGTTGTCGAACGCAGCGGGCCGCTGGCCGGGGCGATGATCGCGACGCTGCCGCTCTCCGCCGGGCCGAATTTCGTCTATCTCGCCATGGATCACGGGCCCGGCTTTCTCGCGGAAGTCGCCCGGATCGGCATGCAGGTGAATGTCGGCAATGCCTTCTTCGTCCTCGCTTATGCCACGGTCGCGCCGGGGCGGCGACTGGCCCCGGCATTGCTTGCGGGGTTCGCGGGCTGGGGCGGGGCGGTCTTCGTCATGCGCAGCATCGATCCGGGCCTGCCGGCTACGCTCGCGATCAGCGCCTTCGTCTTCACCGCCGCCTTTCTCGCTATTCGCCGCAAGCTCGGCAACGAGCGTCCGCCGCCGGCGCCGCGCACGCCCTTCGATCTGCCTTTGCGCGCAATCACGGTGATGCTGCTCGTCGCCGCAGTGGTGACATCGGGGCGCCTCGCGGGGCCCTCGGTGGCGGGTGTCCTCGCCATTCTGCCGCTGGTTCTGAGCTCGCTCGTGATCATCCTGCATCCGCGTATCGGCGGTGCGGCGACGGGGCAGGTGATGCTTAACGGCTTTCCCGGGCTGATGGGATTCGGCATCGCCGTGGGCAGCGTGAGCGTGGCGGCAATCCCGTTTGGGTCGGCGTTCGCCTTGACGGGCGGGCTCGTCGTTGCCGTGATATGGAATTGCGCCGTCATGCTGATCGCACGCCGACGGCAAGCGCAAATCCGCATCACCGCCCGTTCCGGAAGGCCATCATGAACACGATCCGCGACCAGCTCGAAGCCATTCTCGCCCGTCTCGATGCGCGCGCCCGCGATGAAAAGGTCTATACGAAGCTCTACAAGGAGCAGGCGCGGCTTGCCGCCGATGCGGCGGATGCGCGCCGCAGGGCCGGGATCAGCCTCGGTCCACTCGACGGGCGCATCGTCTCGATCAAGGATCTGTTCGACGTGGCCGGCGAGACGACGCTCGCGGGTTCGGTGATTCTGCGCGACGCGGCCCCCGCGACCGCCGATGCGCCCATTGTCGCGCGGTTGCGCCGGGCAGGCGCGGTGATTACGGGCAAGACGAACATGTCGGAATTCGCTTTCTCCGGAATCGGCATCAACCCGCATTACGGCACGCCCGGCTGCGCCGCCGATCCGGACCGCATCCCCGGCGGTTCCTCCTCCGGTGCCGGCGTCGGCGTCGGCGAGGGCACGGCGGAGATTGCCATCGGCACCGATACCGGCGGCTCGGTCCGCATCCCCGCCTCGCTCAACGGCTGCGTCGGCTTCAAGCCGACGGCACGGCGGGTGCCGAAGGAGGGAGCCTATCCGCTGTCCTATGCGCTCGATTCGATCGGTCCGCTGGCGCGAAACGTCGCCGATTGTGTCGCGACCGATGCGATCATGGCCGGGGAAGATCCGTGGATGCCGGAACCGATGGATGTGGCGGGCCTGCGCATCGGCGTGCCGCGCGGACGCCTGTTCACACAGACCGAGGAAATGGTCGCGAGCGCCTTCGAGACCAATCTTGCCCGGCTGGAGCGCGCGGGGGCACGCATCGTCGATATCGATATCGAGGATCTGCTGGAGGCAATGGGCGAATTGATGGCGGATGCGCCACTGGTGGCGATCGAGGCGGCTGCCGTGCATGCCGATCATCTGGGTTTCGACGACAAACTGTTCGATCCGCTGGTGATCACGCGCATCCGCATGGGCGCGACGGTGCCCGCAGCCGGCTATATCCGCTTGATGCGCGCCCGCGACGCGTTGATCGCGCGCATGGATGCCCGCCTCGCGGCCTGGGACGTCGTGGCTTTGCCCGCCACCGCCACATCGGCCCTGCCGATTGCCGAACTCGAAGCCGATTTCGAGCGCTACATGAAAGCCAATGTGCTGATTCTGCGCAACACCACCTGGGGCAACCAGTTCGATCTCACCGGTATCTCGCTGCCCATGCCCGGGCTGGCGCGCCCGGCGGGAATCATGTTCGTCACCCGCAACGGCCATGACAGGCGGCTTCTGAACGTCGCTGCGGGGCTCGAACCGGTCATCGGTGCCGCGTGATGGGCGCAAGCCCCATGCCGCTGGGGCATCCGCGCCGCTTGACGGCGACGCCGGCGATGGCGATCCCGGAACGAACGCGCGCCCGCCGGCGCCACGAGGAGGAGACGAGATCATGGCCGAGGCCTTCATCTGCGATTATCTGCGCACGCCCATCGGCCGCTTCGGCGGCGCACTCGCGAAGGTGCGCACCGATGATCTCGGCGCGATCCCGCTGCGCGCTCTGCTTGCCCGCAATCCCGCCATCGCGGACGCGCTCGAAGAGGTCTATTTCGGCTGTGCCAACCAGGCCGGCGAGGACAACCGCAACGTGGCGCGCATGGCGAGCCTGCTGGCCGGGCTGCCCGAGAGCGTGCCGGGCGTGACGCTCAACCGGCTCTGTGCCTCGGGCATGGAAGCGGTGGGCGCCGCTGCGCGGGCGATCAAGGCAGGCGAGATCGATCTCGCCATATCGGGCGGCGTCGAAAGCATGACCCGCGCGCCCTTCGTCATGGGCAAGGCGGAAACCGCTTTCCAGCGCAGCGCTGAAATCCACGACACCACCATCGGCTGGCGTTTCGTCAACCCGCTGATGAAGAAGCAATACGGCATCGATTCCATGCCTGAGACCGGCGAGAACGTGGCCGCGCAGTTCGGCGTCTCGCGTGAGGACCAGGACGCCTTCGCCCTGCGCTCGCAGCAGCGCGCCGCCAAGGCGCAGGCCGACGGCTATTTCGCCGGGGAGATCACCCCGGTCGAGATCAAGGGCCGCAAGGGCGAGGTGACCATCGTCGATACCGACGAGCATCCGCGTCCCGAGACCACCATGGAGATGCTGGCCAAGCTGAAGACGCCGTTTCGCGAGCCCGGCTCGGTGACGGCGGGCAATGCGTCGGGCGTCAATGACGGCGCGGCGGCGATGATCGTGGCCTCCGGGGCGGCGGTGGAGAAATACGGGCTGACGCCGATCGCGCGCGTGCTTGGCCTCGCCAGTGCCGGCGTCGCGCCGCGCATCATGGGGATCGGGCCGGCGCCCGCCTCGCGCAAGTTGACGGAGCGGCTTGGCATGACGATCTCTGATTTCGATGTGATCGAGCTCAACGAGGCCTTCGCCTCGCAGGGGCTGGCGAGCCTGCGCGAGCTCGGCATCGCGGATGATGCTGATTTCGTCAATCCCAATGGCGGCGCCATTGCGCTCGGCCACCCGCTGGGCATGTCCGGCGCACGCATCACCGCCACGGCGGCGCGGGAACTCGCGCGGCGCGGGGGGCGCTATGCGCTGGCCACGATGTGTGTCGGCGTGGGGCAGGGGGCTGCGATCGCGCTCGAACGGGTTTCCTGACGCGATCGCTCTTCCCTCTTGCGCGCCGTTCCCCTTGCGCTTCGCGTGCGAACCGGTCAAGACGGCGGGCGGGTTTCATGCTGACAGGACGAGGTCGAGATGGCAGGCGGATTTCGGCGGGTGATCGGCGGTTCGGCAGGCGGCGTGCTGGTGCGGCTAGCCTTCCTCTCGCTTCTGGTCGGCGCCTTCATGGCGATGCTCGGACTCACGCCCCAGCGGCTGCTCGACAACCTCGTTGGCATGTTCGAAGCGTTGTGGAACATGGGCTTCGAGGCTTTCGGCACGTTGGGCATGTGGCTCGTCTACGGCGCCATGATCGTCATCCCGATCTGGATCGTGGTGCGGCTCTTCGCCATGATACGCGGGCGCTGAGCGGCTTTCACGCATGAACACAGCTTCCCCCGGCGAGGGCCCGGTGCGCCGGGTCGAGGTCTCGCATCGGCGCATGCTCGTCATCGCCGTGCCGATGACGCTGTCGCATATGACGACGCCGTTGCTCGGCCTCGTCGACATGACCGTGATCGGGCGGCTCGGCGATGCGGCGCTGCTCGGTGCCGTGGCTTTGGGCGGGGTCGTCTTCGATTTTCTGTTCTGGAGCTTCGGCGCCCTGCGCATGGGCACGGCCGGCCTGACCGCCCAGGCGAGCGGCGCCGGTGATGATCGCGAGATCGACCGGGCGCTCGCGCGCGCCATCGCCGTCGCCATCCTGATCGGACTGGTGCTGATCGCGCTGCAATGGCCGATCGGTCTGATCGCGTTGCGGATGATGGGGGCGAGCACAGAGGTGAATGCTGCGCTGGCCTTGTATTTCCATATCCGCATCTGGGCTGCGCCGTTTACCCTGGCGAATTATGCGATCCTCGGCTCGATGATCGGGCGCGGGCGCACCGATCTCGGTTTCGCGCTGCAGGTCGGGCTCAATCTGATCAATATCGCGCTCACCATCGTGCTGGTGGTCGGGCTGGAAATGGGGGTGGCGGGAGCGGCTCTGGGCACGCTTGCGGCGGAGGCGCTCGCGGCGGGGCTCGGCCTGCTGGTGCTGCGCCGGCTCGGCTCGAATCCGCTGCGCATCCCGCTCGCTGAGACGCTGCAACCGGCGGCAATGAAGCGCATGCTGGCGGTGAACGGCGACATCATGATCCGTACCATGGCGCTGATCGTGGCCTTTGCGAGCTTCGCCGCCATCGGCGCGCGGGCCGGCGATGTCACGCTCGCGGCCAATGCGGTGCTCTACAAGATGTTCACGCTGGGCTCGTATTTCCTCGATGGCACCGCCACGGCAGCGGAAGCGATGTGCGGGCAGGCCTATGGCGCGCGCAACCGCCACGCCTTCCGCCGCTCCGTCACCATCGCGATCCAGTGGAGCCTCGGCCTCGGCTGCTTCGCCATGGC
This sequence comes from Saliniramus fredricksonii, assembly GCF_900094735.1. Taxonomy (NCBI): domain Bacteria; kingdom Pseudomonadati; phylum Pseudomonadota; class Alphaproteobacteria; order Hyphomicrobiales; family Salinarimonadaceae; genus Saliniramus; species Saliniramus fredricksonii. Next base: position 2,236,864 of record NZ_FMBM01000002.1, on the reverse strand, counting down.
CGTGTTCTGGCTTGCCGGGCCGCTCTTCATCGATTTCATCACGACGGATGCCGCCGTGCGCCTGTTCGCGCGCGATTATCTGATCTATGCAGCGGCAGCGCCGCTGGTCGGCGCGCTGGCTTTCGCCTTCGACGGCATTTATATCGGCGCGACCTGGACGCGGGCCATGCGCAATCTGATGCTGGCATCGCTCGCCATTTATCTCGCCGCGCTCGGCATCGGCGGGATTGTCACCGCTGACGGCCTGAGCAATCACGGCCTCTGGCTCGCCTTCCTCGCCTTTCTCGGCGCGCGCGGCGCGGGCCAGGCGCTGCTCTATCCGCAACTGGAAAAGCAGCGTAACTGGCCGCAGCCTCTATAACCTGCATCATTCGTACACCATGCCCGGCGTGCCGTGTTGCGACAGGAGGGTTCGCCCTGCATGAAGGCCGTACCGGAACTCCCCTCTCCCTGATGGAGAGGGGAAAGAGCGCTGCATTGCCCGCTCGCCAGGCAACCGCACCGCTGATCAGTGCATCATCAGAACCGGCACCGTCATGCTCTCGAGAATGCCGCGTGTGGCACCGCCGAGGACCAGTTCGCGCATGCGCGAATGGCCGTAGCCGCCCATCACGATCAGATCCGCGCCGTTATCCGCAGCATGCGAGAGAATGCTGTCGGAGACGCTGCCGACATTGGTCAGCATGCGCGCTTTCGTCTTGATGCCGTGGCCGGAGAGAACCTTCGCGAGACGTTCGCCCCGCTCACGCTCGGCTTCAGCACCGGTGGAGACACCGACGATCTCGACGGTGCCGGCCTGCTTCAGGAGCGGCATCGCAGCCGTGACCGCCTTGGCAGCCGTCGCGCTTTCGTCCCACGCCACGATGACATGGTCGAGCTTCATCGGCGCGCGCTGGATGTAGGGCACGATCAGGAGCGGACGCCCGGAACCGAAGAGCATGGCCTCGACGAAGAGCGGCCCGCCCTTCTCGCGATCGGAGCCGGGTTGCTCGACCACGGTGAGATCATAATAGCGCGCCATCCGCTCAAGCTGTCCGGCGCAGCGATCCATCATGCCTTGCAGGACGAAGCCGTCGACATGCACCCCGACTTCCCCGGCCTTGGCCTCATAGGAGGCGAGACGGGCCTGCGCTTCCTCGCGGCTGGCTGCGCGCGCCTGCTCGAGCACGTCACTCGGCATTTCCGGAATGACATAGCTCGGCATCGTCGGATCGATGGCGATGCCGGCCGCGCGGGTGCTGGCGTCGAAGGCCCTGGCCAGCGAGGCCGCATAGGGTCCGACAGCTTTGGCCTCAGGGCTGAGAACGACGAAGATTTCCTTGTAAGACATGCACTTTCCTCCTGTGGCCGACCGCCTGCAGCCTGCGGTTCATCTTTGCCTGGCCTGTCATGCCCGAGCATGCTGATGCTGCCCAAGCTTTGCATTGATCTTTCGCAACGCTTGCCGGGCGCAGCCCGTTCCCTGCGGCCTCAGCCAGAGAAGCCGGCGCGCACCAGGGCCTGGGCGACTTCGGTGAAGCTGTCGCGCGGGATCGGCTGGCCGATCTTGCCCTCGGTGATGAGGAGCTTGAAGAGTTCGGGATTGCTCTCGATGGCGATGCCGTTTTCATGCGCTACCTCCCTCGCCCGCGTCTCGTTATCGGCCAGTGCCTTGGCGGCGAGCATGGGGACGCCGGATTGCTCGGGCTTGTAGGCGATGCCGATCATGCCGTTCGGCCCGGCGATCCAGAGATTGGCGGCTTTCGGGCCCACGAGCCCGGCGGTATCGGCCATCTCCTTGCGGATGCGGTTGCGCTCGCCGCGGACATGCGGATCACCGAAGGATTCCTTCATCTCCCGCTTCATCTCGGTCTGGGTCATCATGTTGTCGCGCTTGAACAGGATGCGCGCGATGACGAAGTCGATGGCCGCAAAGATGAGGATGAGAAATGTCGAGATCAGAATGATGTAGAGAATGATCGTGCCGCCGACATCGAAGATGCACCCCATGCCGCAGGTCGGTGACCAGATGACATCACCAAGAAAGCCGCGCAATATGAAATATATGCAGACGAAGAAGATGATGATTTTTGCCGTACTCTTGAGAAGATCGATCAGGCTCTTCAGGGCGAAGATGTTCTTGATCCCCTCTGCGGGGTTGAACTTGGCGAAATTCGGGGTCAGCGATTCCATGGAAAACAGGAACCCGCCAACATCGAGCATCGTCGCCACAAGCGCTCCGACAATGGCGATCCCCATGACGGGCAGGGCCAGTTCGAGCGTCAGGCGCACCGTCATGCGCGTGGCTTCATGCAGGCGCTCATCGAAGGGGGCGCCGTTGAAGACGGGGTTGTCGATGAAGCCGATCGCGAAGCTGTCGATCATCGAATCGTAAGTCGCGAGCACGTAGAAGAGCACCGTGATCAGCGTTACCGCGCCGGTGACCTCCCGGCTGCGCGGGATCTGGCCCTTGTCGCGCAGTTGTTTGAGTTTCTGGGGGGTGGGCTCGAGAGTGGCCTCTTCGGAATCATCCTTGCCCGACATGCCCTGCTTCTCCCGGCCTTATTCGCGCACTTCCCCCATCAGCAGGAAGGCTTCGACGAAACGCATCAGTTCGCGCCAGTCGTCGAGCATGTATTCTTCAAGGAACAAGGCGTAGAGCGGGATGAAGGCGCATACGCACAGGTTCTTCACGATGGCGGCAAATTCCGAAACCTCGATTTGCTGTGCGATCCGGTGCCCGAAGACGAGGGTCAGGTCGATAACGATCAGCGCGATCATCAGCGGCCCCGAAATGATGACGCCCAGCGTGAACATCCGCGTCAGCAGGTCACCGATCGCCGTCACCGTCGCCACCCCCATCGGAGGGGCGACGTCACTGATGTTCAATATGCTGTAGGAATGGTAAATTAATTCTATCACCAATTGCATCCCGCCCGCGACCACGAAGATCGCCAGCGAGGCGTAGAGCAGGACGACACCGGTGAGCGAATTCTCGTCCGCGTTCACCGGATCGGCGACATTGGCCATGCTGGCGCCGCGCGAGACGTCGATAATGTCGCCGGCAGCCTGGATGCCCCAGAAGGGAATCGCGATCAGAACGCCAAGCAGCAGGCCGAAGACGAATTCCTTGATCATGATGGTCGCGATCACCCACAGATCGGGAATGCCCATCTGCATCAGTTGCGGCTCGATCAGGGGCACGAGCGGGATCGTGAGCACGATCGCGAGCGTGGCACGGATCGTGCCCCGGACATTGAGGGCGGTGAACAGCGGAAAGATCTGCAACACGGCGATGATGCGCGCAAAGCCTGTGGCGAAGGCGAGCCCGGTCCACATGTAGCGCCCGAGCCAGGCGGTGAGGATTTCGTCGAATTCCGTCATCGCCTTACCGCGTCATGGTGTGAAACGAGGCGAAGAGCGTGCGTGAATAGTCGAAGAGCGGCGCCGACATCGGCACGCCGCCGATCATCAGCACCGCGAGGATGACGATGATCTTCACCAGCTGCGGCAGGGTCTGGTCCTGGATCTGGGTTGCGGCCATGAGAATGGCGAGCACGACACCCACCACCATCGCCGCGATCATCGGCGGCGCCACGATGATCAGGCCCGTCAGGAAGCTGGCATAGATCTGCTCGACGAGGCCGGACGAGCCCATGCGTCAGCCTCCCGGAACGTAGGAGAGTACAAGGCCCTGCAACAGCCGCGACCAGCCGTCGATGAAGACGAAGAGCAAGAGCTTCAGCGGTGTCGAGATCACCGTCGGCGACAGCATCGACATGCCCATCGCCACGATGATCACGCTGACGACGAAATCGATGACGAGAAACGGCAGATAGAGCAGGAAGCCGATCTCGAAGGCGCGGGTCAGTTCCGAGATCAGGAAGGCGGGCAAGAGCACCACGATGTCGTTTTCCGCGACCTGCATCTCGACATCGTACTGCGCCCAGAGCGTCGTGGTCGTTTCGACGAAGAAGGTCGTGGCTTCCGGTCGCGAATGCGTTTGCAGGAAGCTGATCAGCGGCACTGTCGATTCTCGGAAAATGACCTCGAAATCGGCCATCGTCTCGTAGCTCTGGCGCGGATCGGTGATGATGCCGTACATCTCACGCAGGATCGGCGCCATGATGAACAGGGTGAGCACGATCGCCACCGTGTTGATCAGCACACCCGGCGGCGTCTGCTGGATGCCGAGCGCGTTGCGCACGAGGAAGAGAACGATCGAGATCTTGGCGAATGAGGTGGCAGCGACGACCAGGAAGGGAATGACGGCGATGATCGCCGAAAGGACGATGAGCGAAAAATACGTCGGGATCGCCAGATTCGTCATCGCGCCAGCTTCGAGACCCGCACTCCGATGGCTTCACCCAGGCGCACCAGCTCACCGGTGCCGACGCGGCGTCCGTTGGCAATGATGTCGACGCTCTGGCTCAGCGGCTTGCCCAGTTCGAAGACATAGCCGGCGGCCAGGCTTTCGAGCTCCGATAACGGGATCTCGAGCCGTCCCAGTTCAAAGACCAGCTGGACCGGGATCTCGTCGATGCTGCCGGTCGGCGCCGCCTGTTCAGGCTTTTCGGGTTGTTGGGTCACACGTGCATCCGTCGAATAGGCGAGGGTGGTTGCATCCATGGGCCGCAGCAGCGGCCCGTCGAGCGTCGGCTTGATGGTCTTCCAGTTGCATGTCTGGGCGAATCGCTCTGCCGTGATTGCTACAATCTTTTGAAAACTTAAAGTAGTATCGTCAAGTGAAATCCCACAACCGGTCTCCAGTGACGCGAATTCCGCGAGTGTCAGCCGCGTGCAGCCGCAGCGGAATGCAATGGATGTGGTCAGCTCTGCAAAGGGGCTGCGGGTGATCGGTCCGGCGATCAGGGCCGCGATGAGCTGATCGCGCTCGATGGCGTGGCAATTGAGGGCGATGGGAAAGCGCGCCCCGCCCTGGCCTGCGGCAGTATCGGCGGCGCCGGCCTCGAAGACGAAGTCGGGCCGTATGCCGATGGCCAGACCGCGCTCAGCCGCGACCACGGCGATCTCCGCCCGGATCGCATGCGAGAAGGCGTCGATCAGGTCATTTTCCAGCGCATCGATCAGCAATGCCCGGTCGGCTGTGGACAGGGCGGTATCGTCGAGCATGGGATGGGCGCCGCGCAGCATCGCGGTGACGATATCGTCGGGCAGCCAGAGGCTCGCGGCGCGATCGGCGCAGAGCAGGTCGAGCCGGGTCCAGCCGCCCTCCCAGGCCGTGAGGGCAGCGGGATCCGCCAGAGCGAGGACGATACGCCCGATACCGGTCTGGAATTGCGGATTGGCCCGGTTGCGCGCCAGACGGCGCCAGTCACCCGCTTCGCGCGGAGAGAGGGTCGGGAGTTCGAGGGGTTGGGCCAGGGCCGGATCGATGCGTCGGAAGGGTGCGTTCATGACTGTTTCCAGCGTGGTTTGGACGGCATTTCGGTCTGGAGCTCTTCCTGCAACTCGGCTTCGCGCGCCTCTTTCTCGGCGAGTTCGGCATCGAAGGTGTCGAGCTGTTCGGCGGATTTCTCGGCGGCGCGCAGGGCTTCATGGGCCTCGGCGACCTTTTTCTCCTGGAGCTTGATCTGGCGATCGAGGCGCAGTTTCGCGGTCTTGAGGTCGCGCAATTGCAGATCGTAGAAATAGCGCTGGCGTTGGCTGTCGATCACGGCGGTCTGGGTGAAGGTTTCGCCGGATGCGCTGCCCAGCCGCCCCGCCGAGGCACGGGCTGCCTCGACCTCCCCGATGCGGGCCGTATTCTGCGCCATCTGCTGCGTGAGCGCGTCGAGATTGTTGCGTTCGTTCTGGTAATCGCGCCGGCGCTGTTTCGTGCGCAGGGTGCGGATCGTCATCAGTTTCTGCAATTGCGCGCGCATCACACACCCGTGATCTCGCGCAGACGCGCGATCGTGTCGGCGAATTTGGCGATTTCACCCGGCTTCTGCTTGAGATGCGCCTTGATCATCTCGATCTTGGCGACAGCCTCGTCATTGAGGGCGTCGGTACCCTGCTTGTACTCGCCGACCTGGATCAGCAGTTCGAGTTCCTGGTAGCGGGCATAGAGCTCGCGCATCTTCTCGGCGGCGGCGCGGTGTTCCGGCGTCGCCACATCGTTGAACAGACGGCTTTTCGAGACCATGACGTCGATGGCGGGATAATGCACCTGCGCCGCGAGTTTCTCCGAGAGGATGATATGGCCGTCGAGCAGGCTCTTGACCTCCTCGGCCACCGGATCCGAGCTCATGTCGCCTTCGACCAGCACGGTATAGAAGGCGGTGATCGATCCCACGGCGGCGGGGCCGGCCCGCTCCACCAGCAATGGCAAGGTCGAATAGACGGAGGGCGGGAAGCCGCGCCGTCCCGGTGGCTCGCCGGCGGAGAGGCCGATCTCGCGCAGGGCGCGTGCCAGACGCGTCACCGTGTCGACGAAGAGCAGCACCTTCATGCCGCGATCGCGAAAATGCTCGGCCACTGCGGTGGCGGTGAGCGAGGCCTGCATGCGCTCCACCGAGGGGCGGTCCGATGTCGCCGCGACGATCACCGAGCGCGCGCGGCTTTCCTTGCTCAGCGCGTGTTCGAGGAAATCGTTGACCTCGCGCCCGCGCTCGCCGACCAGCGCCACGACGGTGACATCCGCTTCGCAGCGCATCACGATCTCCGACATCAGCGTCGACTTGCCGCCGCCCGCCGTTCCGAAAATCCCCATTCGCTGGCCGACCCCCATGGTCAGCAGCGAATCGATCGAGCGGATGCCGATTTCCATCGGTGTCCTGATCGGCTGACGCGTCATCGGGTCGGGGGCCTGCGCCGAGATCGGGCGTCGCTCGGCCTCGGGGCCGGGCCGTGGCGGCTCGGAGGCGTCGCCCCAATCCATGAAATTGCCCAGTGCGTCGATGACGGTGCCGAGCAGATGGTCGCCGCAGGTCACCGTCGGCGGACGGCGCAGGCCCACCACTTCGGTGCGCAGCGACAGGCCGGAGGTGCCGCCATAGGGGGCAAGAAAGGCGGTGGCGTTGTCGAGCCCGACCACCTCCGCGAAACGCGTTTCGGAGGTATCAGGATCGCGCAATTCGCATAATTCGCCCACCTCTGCGCCGGGCAGTTCCGCGCGGATCAGGGGGCCGGTCACGGCGAGCAGGCGTCCCGAGGAGCGGCGCGTGTCGATCCCGCCGACGATGCGCTGCAGCTTGGCGAGCTTGCCGGCAAAGCCGGTCTGGCGGTCGGCATTGCGCCGTTCGGGCTGTTGCGAGCCCGTCTTTGCCGCAGCCGGCTTCTGCGCCGGCTCTCGGCGCTGCGCGTCGACGTCCCGCGGTGATTTCGGCGGTGCGCTCGTCTGGTCCATCCCGATTCCCCGATTGCGGCATCTGCATGTGCCGATGGCGCGTGGCGCCTCTCCTCATTCGTCCAGGCTCTGCAGTCCGGCCTTCAGCCGTGAGAGCTGCTGGCGCATGCCCACATGGATGCGTCCCTTGGGGGTTTCGAGAATGATCTCGCCGCGCTTGAGCAGCGGATCGGCCTCCACGCCCTTGATTTCGGGCCAGGAGCCCGTCATCGGCAATTGCCGCAGCCCTTCCTCGAGATAGGGAACCTCGTCCGGTGTGACCCGCACCACGGCCCAGATGTCGCCTGCCGCGTCGTCGAGGGCGCGCCGCACACAGCGCAGGGCGAGTTCATGCTCGTCCATTTCGCCGAGCATGCGCTCGACCGCACCGAGCACGATGGCAGCGAGTTCCTCATCCGAGGCCGCAAGGCGCTCGCGCACCCGGTCGATGGCTTCGACGAGCGTTTCAAGGGCCTCCAGACGGCCCTTTTCGAAGCCTTCCTGATAACCTTTCTTGCGGGCCTGCTCCTGCGCTTCGGCGACGCTGCGGCCCATGCCGTCATGCAGGCGCCGGGCCTCGTCGCGGAAGCGATCCGCGATGCGCAGCACCTTCATCTCCTCCGCCGAGAGCACTTTCGTGGCGGGCACGAAAACCGAATTCTCCGGCTGGCCCGCCGCATCGCCTGCGGCCGGTTGTGCCGGGGGCTGTGACTCCGCTGCCTTCGACGACGCAGCCTGTGCCGCCGCTGCCTCGGGCGGTCTCTGCGGAGGCCTCTGCACAGGCCTCTGGGGTTGTGTTCGCGGCGGTCTCTGAGGCGGCGTTCGCGGTGCCGCCGGGGGTGGTGGTTGCGCGGATGCATCGGGCGGCGCCTGTGGGCGCGACGCTTTCGTCCCGGGATCGGGTGTCGGCTGTGATGCGGGCGGGGCTTCAGGCTGCGGGTTCGTCATTTTCGCCTCCGGGTGAACCATCCTTGCCGACCGCAATCTCTCCCGTCATCGAAGCATCAGAGGCCGCATCGCCCCCGGCTGCGGCAGGGTCGTCCGCGAGGCCATCGGCGCGCCATTGCGCTTCCGCAGCATGGACCTCCTCGGGGGAGGGCATGACGCTATGGCCGCCGCCGCTCGTATCCTGATGGGTATCTGCGGCTGCATGATCCCCGATCACGCGCGTCAGGGCCCGGGCGGCCAGGGTGGGCAGGCCGGTGATCACCGCGTCGAAACGATCGGCGAAGCCGCGTGTTGCGATCGCGACCGGCAGATCAAGCAGCAGCGCCACACAGGCGGCGCCGTCATGGCCATGGGCGGCGAGCGCGCGCACGAACATGCGTTTGTCCGCATCGCTGACGGGCGGCTCGGCGATGAATTCGCGCAGTGCCTCGATGCTCTGCGTCAGCAAAGGCCTCTGCACCAGGGCGAAGGAGAGCGCTTCTTCGCCATATCGTTCCGCAAGCCGGCGCATCGCGTCGCGGCCCATCACGCGCGGCGTGTCGGCAAGTCGCATGGTGGTGGCGAAAAAGCCGATGGCGCGCATGATGATCGCGGGGTCGCCGGGAATGTGGCGGGCGGCCGCGACCTGGCGCCGGGTCAGCCCGAGACGCTCGCGCAGACGGGCCGCAAAACGTCTTTGCAGGCCGGCGCGGGCGTGAGCGAAATTGCTGATTGCGGCTTCCGGCAGGCCCGTCAGCGCCGCGATGCGCACCTCGCCGAGCAGGGCGAGCAGGGCGGAGGGATCTTCGCAGGCCGATTCCAGAATGATCGGTACACGCCTGTGGCGGGGATGGCCACTATCGCCGTCATTGCCGGTCAGGCGCGGTGAACGCAGCCAGGCACCGTCATCGACGGGAGCGGAAACGGCGCCGGGCTGCGGCGAGACGGCGCTTTGCACGCGACCCTGTACCGGCGTCATGAGGCGCCTCTCGTGGCAACGCGCTGGCGCCATGCGAGGAAGCCTGCACCCGCCGCCATGGCAAGGGCTGCCGCCCAGAAGATGTAGGGGGCAATGCGTGTCATGAAGGGCAGGGGCGGTGCAGTCTCGCCGGTTTCGGCAGACGGAGTCTGTGCTGATGATGCCGCGGCGGGCTTGGGGGGCGTGCCGGCGCCGGTCGCCGTATCGGGCCGGGCGTCAGGCGGTGCCGTATCTCCGGCAGGCGCCCCGCTTGCGGCAGCCGTCCCCATTGCTCCGGAGAGCCCGTGAGACGCATCGAAGAAAGCGACAGCGACGTTGCGGAAGTCCATGCCCTGGACAGCATTGGTGACGAGCATGCGCACGCGTGTGGTCAAGGGTTCCGTGTCGAGGCCGGGCTCATGATGAATCAGGATCGAGGCCGAGGGCTGGTTCATCGGCTGTCCGCGCAGATCGAGCTCGGGCAGGACGATGTGGACACGCGCGTTGCGCACGCCGGAAATCGTGCTGATCGTCCGGGCGATCTCCTGGTTCAGCGCATGCATGGTGCGGATGCGCTGCTCGTAGGGCGAGACGATCAGCCCGTCTCCGGGAAAGATCTCGCCGAGCGACTGGAAGCGTTCCGCTGGCAGGCCGGCTCCGGCCAGTGCCTCGACGGCGGCGGCCATCTCGGATTCTGCGACCATGACGCGAAAAATCCCTTCGCTGACCGGTTCGCGCGTAGCCTCGATTCCCGAACGGGCCAGAACCGCGATCATCTCATTCGCCTCACGTTGCGACAGATTGCCGTAGAGCTCGACCTGGCAGGCAGCCAGGAACAGGCAAAGCGTCACAATGAAAGAGCGTGAAAGGCCGCGCATCTCAGGATCGTCCTCGTCATCGGATTACGACCCTTGCTTGAGTTGATTGAAGATCTCGTTAATTTTCTTCACCATACCCGTGACGTGCTCGAAGGCCGAGAGCATGCGCACACGCGTCTCCTGGTGAGCGGCCATGTGCAGCGACATCATCATGCTGCGTTCGGTATTGAGCTTGTCACCTTCACGCGTCAGGGCGTGCACTTTGGAATTGTGCTCCATGGCTTCCTCGGGCGAATCCGGTCGCGGTTGTGCGATGGTCTCGCGCAAATCGCCCATCACGGTGTCGAGGCGGTTGGTGAGGTGGCTGATCTCGCCGGCGAAATCGATCGTATTGGCTTTTGTTTCTCCGTTCATGCCCAGCGCCGATTGCACCACCGGGACCGCGCGCTGGCTGTGATCGGAGAAGATCGGCTGGATCCGGTCGGAATCGCGGGCGAGGCGCTGCTGATCATGCGAGGTGAAATGTCCGCGCTCCGCTCCACCACCGGCAGCCGGGGCAAAAGTGTCGGCGCTGCCGCCCGAGACCGACGCAGTCTGAGCGGCATGGCGATAATTCTGGCCATGCGCCTCGCCGGCTCCGATCGTGGGCGGCATCAACACCTGCATCATGGCGGTGCGCTCTGTTTCCAGCGTACGCTCGAGATTACGAAAATTGTCTCCGAAGGTGCGCAGATCGGCGCGGGGATTGAGCTCGCGCGCAGCCGGTGCCTGGCCCAGCGCTTCGCGGTAGACCGCATTGAACGCCCGCGCATCGCTGCCCGCCGGATCCGCGCCGGGGCCCGGCGCACCGACGTGAAAACCGCTGACGGATGCGGGTCCGATGGTATCCAAGCGCATCTCCCTGACGATGATGGCGTCCGTGCCATGCGGCTCGACTGCCGGGCATCGCCTGCCCGGGACGAAACGCATTCTATGATTGCGCATCGCGTCGTACAATCTTTGCGCGATACAGACTGAAAATACGATTAACAGCGCTTTACGGCAGGCGTCTGTTTTCCCGTGCCGGTTCCCGGCCTGTCGGCGCGAGGGGTATGTGCTGCGGCGAGCAAACGCCAGCTCAGATCATATAAAATCGCATACATACATAGAAATTCAATTCACAAAAATTATGCTTTAAACTGAAACATATTTGTGTTAGATGTAGCATCCTTGAACAGCGCATGAGTTGTATCGCGATCTCAATCTTCTCTTGAAGATGACGCGCATTCTGCTTATGATGTGCGGCAATTATGATGCATGGGATAAATGAAAGACAATGAGCGTTTCTAACTATAATCCGCTCGGCTTACCCGTAGGGCCGAATTCGGGCGCACAGCGCAGCTCGATCGTTCCGGGTGCTGTTGACGCCGGCTTCACGATTCCAACATCGGACACGGCTCCGGTGGGCGCGGGTGATTCTCCCGCTGGTACGACACAGGCACCACTGGTCGGGGCGCAGGCGGCACAGAGCGCTGCCGCAACCGAAGACAGTCAGGCAGGTCCGGCTGCTCAGACTCTCGGGCAGGAATACGACAGGCTGCCGCAGGGGCGCCGCGAGAACTATGCCTCCCTGTACAACAGCTATTTCGGCTGACGGTGGAGTCTGACCCATGCGCCTCCCCAATCGTGAAATCGTCTATCGTCTGCTTTTCGTGACCGAACAGGGCAACGAGGACCAGCGCAATGCCGCGAATGCGCGACTCGCTTCGCTGCGTGACGCCTTCAACAACGACCGGCGCTTCCCTTCGTCCCGCCCGGTCATGCCGGCGATCGAGACGGAATGCTGGACCTGGTGGCACGAGGTGGCGAACATGCCGCCCGCCCCGCGCGAGCCCGCTCCGACCACCGGCACGGTGCCGTTCGGCCAGATTCCCGGCTGAGGTTCGCGCAAACGCCGCGATGGCTGACCGCGCCGTCGGCGCCCCAATTGCGGCGCCGGCGGCTTCGTTGCGCGAGCCGGGTCGGACATGCGCACCACCGGAGAAAGATCTCCCTGCAAGAAGTGCGTCTGCGAGCCATAACGGATCGATATGCCGTTTTCGATCGCCGATTCCGCCGCAAGCTCGCCCCAATCGCAATGCATTGAATTCCTCCCGGACCGGCACGCCCGCGCAGCACGGGCGCGGCATCGCGTGCGATCCGGACTCCTTTTATCTCATCTCAGTCCCGTAGCCCCCCAGAGACGGTGCATCCCGATCATGGCGCGTCAGCCGAGTTCAGTATCGAAGATCCGCGCCTCCCGTCGTGCCTTCCTCGTCGGCGGCGGCAGCCTGCTTCTCGGCGGCTGCTTCGGAATCGCCGGTGCGGGAAGCCCCGGCGGTGATCCGCGCGCGAGCATGTCCCGGGAGCCGACGCTCCTCGTCGCCACCACCCGGCGCCCCGCGAGTCCGGCAGGCGAAGCCCCGTTCTTCGGGCCCGAACGCGGCACCGGCCTCACCTTCGCCCGGGCCCGGCTGACTCCGCCAGCGACGGGTCTGACGGCCCGCGTCAGCAATATCGTCTCGGGCGGCTGGCAGGTGGCGGGTATCGATGACGTCATCTCCCGCGATGCCGCCGACGCCTTTGCCCGCGCGGCTTTGGGCAAGGATGTGCTGCTCTATGTGCACGGCTATCGCGAGACCTTCGAGAGCGCGGCTGCGAGTGCTGCCGAACTCGCCGACGGTATCGGTTTTCGTGGCGCGCCCGGCCTGTTCACCTGGCCCTCTGCCGGGGGGACGTTCGACTACGCCTATGATCGCGAGAGCGCCATGTGGTCGCGTGATGCGCTGGAGGAACTGATGCTCACGCTGGCGCAGTCGCCGAGCGGCGGGCGCGTCCATATCGTGGCGCATTCCATGGGCTCGCTGCTGGCGCTGGAAACGCTGCGGATGCTGCGCGGCTCCGGTGGTGATCGGGCGATGGCGCGCATCGGCGCCGTGGTTCTGGCTGCGCCGGATGTCGATATCGATCAGTTCGAGCAGGCGGTGAACCGCCTCGGTCCGGATGCGCCGCGCATCACCGTGATCGTCTCGTCGCGCGACCGCGCCCTGATGGCGTCGCAGCGCATCGCCGGCGGTGTCGCCCGCGCCGGCGCCGCAGAACGCGAACGCCTGACGGCCATGGGCGTGCGCGTCGCCGATGCCAGCGCATTCGGTCGCGGCATTCTCAACCACGACCTTTTTCTCTCCAATGAAGACGTCCGCCGCGTCGTGCAGCGGGCGATCGAACGCGCCCGCTGAGCGCTCGCTGCGCGGCGGTTACTGCACGGAGGCAGCCCGGCGCGGTGTCGGTGAAAGCTTCACCCGCCCGGCTTCGATTACGCTCATGCCGATCTGCGTGCGCAGTTCGATGCGCATCGGCACGAGTGAATCATTGGCCGGGAAGGGGGCGAGCCAGACCGCCATGTCGCGGTTTTCCTCCATGAAGCGCACCGCCTCGCGCGACGGTCGATGCCCCGAGACGGCGCGAAAACGCGCCTTGCAGACCAGCACTTGCCCGGAATAGCCGGGGCGACTGAAATCACGGGTGCCGTCATAGCTCAGAATGATGTCGAAACGCGCCGCACCGTCGAAGACGGGAATGGTGCGCTCGCAATTGCGTTGATCGGCGGGATTGCTGCGGATCGTCGCCGGCATCAGAAACGCGCTCACGGGATCGACCACACCACTTTTATGCGCGGCCTGGACGGGGATGGCATCGGCATGGTCCTTCAGCGGCGGCTCGATCTCGACAGCCGCGACGGTGCCGTTGTTCAGCCCCATGCGCACCGTGCGACTCGCCTGGGAGCTGCGTGAATTCGCCGCGAAGGCACGGGGCATCACCTGCCTCCCCGAGACGGTTCCGCGCGCGCTCGCCGCGCCGCGCCCGCTGACGAGCACCCCCGCGAGACCGGTCAGCCGGGCCTGCAGATCGATATTGTAGGCGGATCCGTCGAAGTGACTCTTGACGTCGGCGGTGCCGACCGAAAATCCGGCGATCGAGATCTTGTAGACCGCTTCCATTTCGGCGGCCTTTGCCGGCGCCGTCAGCGCGAAGGCACATGTCAGCGACAAGGCCGCGATCGCCCCGGTGATCCCGCGGCGGCGCATGCCGGATCGCCGGGCACAAGCAGGGGCCCCGGTCGCACGCATGGCGGGGGAGGGGGCGGATTGAGAGCGCATGGTCCGCATTGCGCGGCTCCTCGTATGATTGGCTCCGGTGGCGGGCGACGTCGAATCAGCCGGCGAATCGCTCCGGAGCGAACGCGTTACCGTTTTCCAAGCTGCGCGATGAAGGTTAACGCTCTCCTATCCTTGACGTGACCCTGCTTCCTCGCTTATACGCAGCGCTCTTCT
>NZ_FMBM01000001.1:1445000-1446352 GCF_900094735.1 Saliniramus fredricksonii | reverse complement strand
ACTGATAACTGGTCACCAGATCCTAAGCTTCGGCTCGTGGCTTGAGCCCCGTTACATTGTCGGCGCAGGAACCCTTGTTTAGACCAGTGAGCTGTTACGCCTTTCTTTAAAGGATGGCTGCTTCTAAGCCAACCTCCTGGTTGTTTTGGGGTTCCCACATCCTTTCCCACTTAGCCACGAATTGGGGGCCTTAGCTGTAGGTCAGGGTTGTTTCCCTCTCCACGACGGACGTTAGCACCGCCGTGTGTCTCCCGCGCAAGTCTTCCAGGTATTCGGAGTTTGGTTAGGTTTGGTACCGTTGTGGACAGCCCTAGCCCATCCAGTGCTCTACCCCCTGGAGCATAAACGCGAGGCGCTACCTAAATAGCTTTTCGCGGAGAACCAGCTATCTCCGAGTTTGATTGGCCTTTCACCCCTAACCACAAGTCATCCGAGGCTTTTTCAACAGACACCGGTTCGGTCCTCCAGTGCGTGTTACCGCACCTTCAACCTGCTCATGGCTAGATCACTCGGTTTCGGGTCTGAAGCAACGAACTGAACGCCCTGTTCAGACTCGCTTTCGCTGCGCCTACACCTCACGGCTTAAGCTTGCTCGCTACTTCAAGTCGCTGACCCATTATACAAAAGGTACGCGGTCACCCAGGACAAACCTTGGGCTCCCACTGTTTGTAGGCATCCGGTTTTCAGGACTGTTTCACTCCCCTCGTCGGGGTGCTTTTTCACCTTTCCTCACGGTACTGGTTCGCTATCGGTCGCTAAGGAGTACTTAGGCTTGGAGGGTGGTCCCCCCATGTTCAGACAGGATTTCACGTGTCCCGCCCTACTCGTATCCCACACCTCCCTGAACCCGTACGGGGCTGTCACCCATAGTGCCCGACTTTCCAGACGGTTCCGGTTGAGAAGAATGTGAGCATTGGCCTGGTCCGCGTTCGCTCGCCGCTACTGACGGAGTCTCGTTGATGTCCTTTCCTCCGGGTACTGAGATGTTTCAGTTCCCCGGGTTCGCCTTTGACCCCTATGTATTCAGGATCAAATACCTTCTCATAGCAACCAGTAAACAGTAACCAGCCACCAGATCGCTCCGGCAACTGCCCACTGTTCACTGGTCACTGAAGGTGGGTTGCCCCATTCGGAAATCCCCGGATCAAAGCTCGTTCGCAGCTCCCCAGGGCTTATCGCAGCGTACCACGTCCTTCATCGCCTCTTAGCGCCAAGGCATCCACCAGATGCCCTTATCACACTTGATTGCTCTCATGATCCATACGCGCCGCCGCAAGGCGGTTCGTATCAACCAGAATTGTACGCGCGCCGCCGCAAGGCAGTACGCACACATCATATCAACCACACACGCC